>NZ_JJQL01000019.1:0-75445 GCF_000979975.1 Methanosarcina sp. 1.H.A.2.2 | reverse complement strand
AAAGGACACTTATGAGTTCTTTCTGACAGATCTTTTTCTACCAACATACCACAATTTGAACACAACTTTGAAGTATTCTTAGGATCAACAAGTATTACTTTTCTACCAGCGTTCTCAGCTTTGTAGGAAGTATAAGTTACAAGTTTACCCCAGGCTGCATCAAGGATATGCTTTGCCAGATTGTGATTTTTTGACATGTTCTTAATGTTAAGATCTTCAAAACAGATTGTACCGTAATTATCAACGAGATTTTTGCTGAGTTTTTGAACGAAATCTTCTCTTTTGTTAGAAATGCGTTCGTGTACTCTACATAACGATTTTTTCAATTTAGCTCTTTCAGGAGTTCCTTTTTCAGTTTTGGAAAAACTTCTCTGAACTTTAGCCAGAGCTTTTTCTTCTTGAATGTAGAATCTAGGATTTGGAATGTAAGTTCCATTTGATAAAGTTGCAAAAGAGAGGATTCCAACATCAATACCTACTGACTTATCAGAATATTCAAGTGGTTGATAAGTTTCAATATCAGTGAGGATTGATACGAACCATTTTCCGGTTGAAGTTCTCCTGATAATTAAGCGTTTAATATTACCATCAAGTGGTCTATGCATTTTGATTTTTATGTCTCCGATTTTGGAGAGGGTTAACATATTACCATTTAAGGAGAATCCAGATTGTAGGTAAGTAATACTGTCATACCAGCCTTTACCTTTAAATCGTGGATATCCTGCTTTCTCTCCTGCTTTAACTCTACGGAAAAAAGCTTGAAAGGCAAGATCTACACGCATAGTTACATCTTGAAGAGTATGAGAATGAACATTTTTAAGTTCTGGTTTATCTTTCTTCCAGATAGGGATCATTTTCTTAGAATCGTAATAACTGATTTTTTTTTGTTCAGATTCCCATGCAGTTTTTCTTAATGCCAAAGTTTCATTATATACCCATCTACACAGTTCCAAAGTAGAATTCAGCTTTGTAACTTGTGATTTTGTTGGATAGATTCTATAACGAGTTACTTTAGGCATAATGCGGTATTAGGCAATTTTACCTAAATAAATGTTACTATGTCGAAGTTGACGGGTTGTATCCCACCATTGAAATGGCGGGGATTAGTCCTTATTGCTCCTAAATATTGAAACCTGCTGCTGTACCTCTCTAAAAAAAGATAATTTTCGATCTTTATCTTTTATACTAAAGATCGTTTGTTTGAATTTTCATTTTTTATTGTATAGCACACTCAATTTTTGCTGTTATATTATTGTATTATATCTATAGACACAACGTCGAGTATAGTATATGCATAATGAAGACTGAAACATCTCGCAGGCATGTCTGTATCGTGTGCTTGATTATTTTCTCCAGACCTTTTTATTTACTTCTGTAACCATCCACAGGTCCAGTTTGATCAGCAGATGTCGTATCCGATGATAAAAGTCCCCTGCCCTACCTGTGGCTTGAGACCCATTACAGATCTGATGTACTCGTCTGAAGGGGTGGATGGGGACGCGAGCACGGTATTAGCCACGTTGCTCACACATTCTACTTCTTTACAACTCTGGGGAGGGAGTACAACAGTCATCGGTTCTTTTTTTGTGATATGCGGCTTTGGTACTGCATTTCTGTAAATTACAAAATTTCCCATCACCATCATATCCTTGCACTTTTTACACTCCTCAAGTTTTTCGGGGTCATAGACATCTTCACCTACTTTCTCCCCATACTGCATTAGAATTACATTTGGTCCTTCAGGCCAGACGTAGTCCATGTTGGTTGTAAAGGCAATGATTACCTGGCGTTTGAAAACCTCTTTGATCCCCTGGTTATCTCCGATTCCCATGCCCATCAAGACCGCCCCTTCGGCTTTTTTCTCGAGCTCAAATATTTTCTCTTTATCTTCTTCATTCAAAATGTACGTATCTTCCACGCCTTTGATGGCTTTAATCCTGCAGAGGATATTCTGGATAATATCTTGACATTCCAAAGCTGATACCCCATGTTGTTTTTAATCCTATGTTGCATTGTTCAGGTATAAAATATGATCTTATATAGGTTATCTGTATAATGTCAGGTGCCTTATTTTCAGGGCATCCTTTCTTCAGATTATTTTCTACTCTTTTCTTTTATATATTTTTCTTATATTATATTTCCTCTCTTATATCGTCAATTTCTAATATTCTGTATGATTATACTATACACCGAGTGAAATAGACATTTTTTTACTTTTATTATTATAAAACTAATGAAAGTCCGTGCGAAAAATAACTGAATTGTTTCAAAAGTTTATTTTTACTTTTACCCCCAATCCTCGAAATTTGCCAGCTTTACCGGACTAATTTCTAAACTGCCACTTTTCCTGCTGTCCGTGTGTTCAGTATCTAGAGTACATGTAAAAGACAGCCTATTATGGAGTATTCAAACACAGTCTCTTTTTAGAAGATGCCTGCTCACGTATAATCTGGGATGTATTAGACTGTCAGACTAATAATGCCCTGCTTCGGTTCTGCAGTTGAGAAAAGGATGGCATGTGCGAAGTGCCGATATTTTTACCTGATTTAATAGGTTTTCAAAATGGATCAACATTGAATAAATGGTGTTTTTACATAATCGTTTTTTAAAATTAGTATTGTTTCAAATTATTTAGTTACTCCTCTTTAAACACATTACCTTTTTTCCATAGTGTTTTATAAGTATTTCTACTTCATCTTCTCTGTTAACCTCTGACGAATATTCTGCCCGGGTTCTTTCGACATTTACCGTCATTTGTATCGTTGTTTTGCGCTTTTCTTCTTTAATTCCCCTGAAATAGACCACAAAAGATTTAATAATGCAATTATTTTATAGAACACTTGTAATCCAATTTAGAGGGATAAGGAGGGAATGAAATCCTCTTCGGCAATCGACGAAATGGATGAGTCTGATTTGGTGAAGAATGGTGAAACCCTTTAAGTGTTTGATCCCGACACTTCTTCTTACATACGATATATCTTAACAAACATGGAGGAAACAATAATATGAAGAGATTTGCAGCAGTATCACTGGCTGTTCTCATGCTTCTCACTGTATTTGCATCCGCCGCAAGTGCAGCAGACGTAATTGAGATCCGTGGCCCAGTGTACAATGGCTCTGATATCAACGACATTATTGATACATATGGCGCTGGTAACACCCTTACAATCGATGCAACTAAGTTTGCAGCATTTTACTATGACATTGACGATAATGTGACAACCGAAACCCTTTCCATTGTTAAAAAACCTGACACTAAAGACAATGTCATTGGAGAAGGCGGAATTGTCTACTCAACAACCATTCAGAATGTTGCTTACGAATATGAAAATGCAGCAGATGGCTGGAGCAACTACAGCCTGATCGGTTTCTTCGCAGAGAAGTACATCCCGATCAACCCTGACAAAGCTGACAAGCTCGCAAAGCTCGTCCTTGACAGCGATGACAAGTACACCATCAGAACCGGCGAACTCCTCGACCTCGGCGAAGGCTATGCTATCGAAGCCAAGCAGGTCGATGTTGACGGTGAGAAAGTCTGGCTCGAATTATCCAAGGACGGAGAATTCGTAGATGATGAAATCATCTCAGTCGGTACTGGCACCAACACCTGGGAAGTCGAACTTGATGACATCCAGGACGAAGACGATGTCGTTGTCCTCAGAGTACACGTCAACCAGGTCTTCCAGGGCGCAGTAGACAGCATTGCCCAGATCGAAGGTCTCTGGCTCATTGACTACGCAAACGCAATGACAATCGAGTCTGACGACGAATTCGGCGAACTCAATGATGTTTCAATCAACGGTAAAACCCTTACCATCACCAACGAAGACACCTTCACCCTTACCAGGGATGACGCAGATGAAATCGCTGAGGGCATGTTCTTCAAGACCGCTGACACCAGCTCCAATGTGCTCAGGTTCTACGTCATGAAGGAAATCACAGAGCCCGGCACCTATGAACTCAGAGGACAGGTCGCCTCCGGCGCAGGTGACTTCACCTGGGATGCAACCAAATTCGCTGGCTTCTACTATGACATCAACGACGATGTCTCCACAGAATCCCTCAAAGTTTCCGGTATTAAAGGAAACGTGATTCCTGAAGGCGGCCTCGTTTATTCGACCACCATCGAGAATGTTGATTACGAGTACTCCAACGCAAAGGCAAACTGGGGACAGTACCCTGTTATCGGCTTCTTTGCAGAAGAATACATCCCACTCAACGCTGACAAAGCTGACAAGCTTGCAAAGCTCATCCTTGACAGCGATGACAAGTACACCATCAGAACCGGCGAACTCCTCGACCTCGGCGAAGGCTATGCTATCGAAGCCAAGCAGGTCGATGTTGACGGTGAGAAAGTCTGGCTCGAATTCACCAAAGACGGAGAATTCATAGATGACGAAATCATCTCAGTCGGTACCGGTGACAACACCTGGGAAGTCGAACTTGATGACATCCAGGACGAAGACGATGTCGTTGTCCTCAGAGTGCACGTCAACCAGGTCTTCCAGGGCGCAGTCGACAGCATTGCCCAGATCGAAGGTCTCTGGCTCATTGACTACGCAAACGCAATGACCATCGAGTCTGACGACGAATTTGGTAACCTCGACGATGTTTCCATCAACGGTCCAACCCTCACGATCAGCAATGAAGACACCTTCACTCTGACCAGGGACTCCGAAGAGGAAATTGGTCAGGGCATGTACTTCAAGATCGCTGACACCTCTGCTAGCGACCTCAGGTACTACCCATACGTTGAGAAGACCATTGGCGACGAAGGTCCGGAAGTAGATGAAACTCCATCTGAGACCGAGCCTGCAGAAAATGGTACTGAAGTAACAACCGAGGAACCAACCGAGGATGTAACTGAACCCGTAGAGGACGCAACTGAACCCGTAGAGGGCGAACCAACCGAAGAAGAACCAGCAGACACTCCTGGATTCGGAGTTGTCCTTGGTCTTGTAGGACTCCTTGCAGTTGTTTACCTCGTCAGGAGAAACAACTAAATTTTCTGATTGAAGGGTTTTCTTAACCCTTCTCTCTTTCAATTCTTTTTTGAGTCTACTTTTTGCAGATAACTTTTTATTTGCATATTTCTTAGTTCTGAAGATTTTTTTTAATTCTGAATTCCTGATTCTTTAAACCCCTGGTTTTTTTGTTCTTGATTTGATATGTGCCGTTCCTGTGATCTTTCCTTTTCCGGAAATGCCATAAAATTTACAATTTGATTAGGACAGAGGACATCGGTGAACTCTGGTTTTGCTCCTCGTTTTTCCATTAATCTATTATATATTATGGCTAATATATACTATCATCTGGATATATATGGGGTGCCGGATTTCCACAAAGCCAAAAAAAGTATAGCTTTAATATTTGTATTTGCGGTTTTGATGGTCGCGTTTTCAGGCTTCGTGGACGATAATGCCTCTGTAATCCAATTTAGAGGGATAAAAGGGGAATGAAATCCTCTTCGGGAATAGACTAAATGGACAAGTCTGATCTGGTGAAGAATGGTGAAACCCTTTAAGTGGTCGATCCTGACACTTCTTCTTACATACGATATATCTTAACAAACACGTGGGGGAAACAATAAAATGAAGAGATTTGTGGCAGTATCACTGGCTGTTCTCATGCTTCTTACTGTATTTGCATCCGCCGCAAGTGCACAAGATGTAATTGAGGTCCGCAGTTCAGTGTTCAACGGCTCTGATATCGACGATATTATTGATACATATGGCAACGGTACCATCCTTCCAATCGATGCTTCTCGATTTCCAATATTCTACTATGACATTGACGACAACGTATCAACCGAGGTTGTTTTCATTGTCGATGTTCCAGGTACTGAAAACAACGTCATTGGAGAGGGCGGCCTTGTTTACATAACCAAGATTCAGCCGATTGGATACGAATACGACAACCCCGCTGCTGGCTGGGACAACTACAGCCTGATCGGTTTCGGCGCACGGAAGGCCATCCCACTCAAACCTGACAAAGCTGACAAACTTGCCCAGCTCGTTCTTGACAGTGATGACAAGTACACCATCAGAACCGGCGAACTCCTCGACCTCGGCGAAGGCTATGCTATCGAAGCCAGGCAGGTTGATGTTGACGGTAAGAAAGTCTGGCTCGAGTTCACCAAAGACGGAGAATTCGTAGATGACGAAATCATCTCAGTCGATACCGGTGACAACACCTGGGATGTCGAACTTGATGATATCCAGGACGAAGACGATGTTGTTGTCCTCAGAGTGCATGTCAACCAGGTCTTCCAGGGTGCAGTCGACAGCATTGCCCAGATTGAAGGTCTCTGGCTTATTGACTATGCAAACGCAATAACCATCGAGTCTGATGATGAATTTGGAGAATTAGATGATGTTTCTATCATGGGAGACACTCTCATGGTTACCAACAAGGACACCATCACCCTTACCAGGGATAGCACAGACAAAATTCTTAATAACGTGTCCTTCAAGACAGCTGACACCAGCTCCGATGTGCTCAGGTTCTATCTCATGCTGGAAGTCAAAGAGCCAGGTGTCCATGTGATCGGGGGAGCCGCCTCCTTCGGTGCAGGTAACTTCACCTGGGATGCATCTAACTTTGCAGGCTTCTTCTACGATATTGATGACAATGTCGAAACAGAATCACTCAGTGTCTCCAACATTGACGGAAACGTGATTCCTGAAGGCGACCTTGTTTACGAGACAAGCATTGAGAACGTTGCCTACGAATACGATAATGCAGCAGATGGCTGGAACCAGTACCCTGTTATCGGATTCTTCGCACAGAAGTATGTCCCGCTTAAACCCGAAAAAGCCGACAAACTTTCAAAGCTCGTCCTTGACAGTGATGACAAGTACACCATCAGAACCGGCGAACTCCTCGACCTCGGCGAAGGCTATGCTATCGAAGCCAGGCAGGTCGATGTTGACGGTAAGAAAGTCTGGCTCGAATTCACCAAAGACGGAGAATTCGTAGATGACGAAATTATCTCAGTCGATACAGGCGCCAATACCTGGGAAGTCGAACTCGATGACATCCAGGACGAAGACGATGTTGTTGTCCTGAGAGTGCATGTCAACCAGGTCTTCCAGGGCGCAGTCGACAGCATTGCCCAGATCGAAGGTCTCTGGCTCATTGACTACGCAAACGCAATGACCATCGAATCTGACGACGAATTTGGTAACCTCGACGACGTTTCCATCAACGGTCCAACCCTCACGATCAGCAATGAGGATACCTTCACCCTGACCCTGGACTCCGAAGAGGAAATCGCTGAAGGTATGTTTTTCAAAATAGGTGACACTCCTGTCAATGAACTCAGGTACTTCCCATTCGTTGTGAGGATTCTCGGTGTAGGAAACGAAACCGTGGGACTTCCTGGATATAATGAAACCGAAATCGGAGAGGAAGTAACCCAACCTGATGAGGACGTAACTGAAACTCCAGGTGAGGGTGTAACTGAAGAACCAACTGAGGAAGCAACTGCAGGAGAAACTGAACCCGTAGAGGGCGAAACAACCCCGGCAGAAGAAGGTGCTCCTGGATTCGGAGTTGTCCTTGGCCTTGTCGGACTCCTTGCAGTCGTCTACCTCTTCAGGAGGAACAACTAAATTCTGAGTGAAGGGTTTTCCTTGCCCTTCTCTCTTTCAAATCCTTTTTTGGTTTATTTTTGCAGATAACTTTTTATTTGCAGACTTCTTAGTTCTGACGATCTTTTTAATTCTGAAATCCTGATTCTTTAAACCACCCGGTTTTTCAGGGTTTTACGGATCAAGGTGAAATCCCATGAAAAAAAGTATAGCTTTAATATCTGTGTTTGCGGTTTTGATGATCGCGTTTTCAGGCTGCGTGGATAACAACACCCCTGCAGTTAACGGGACAGATTCGGACAATCCGGAAACAAACGCAATTTCTGATGAAGATACAGCTGGAATAAGCACGCTTGAAACCCTTCCTGCAGGCTTTGAGTATGTTGATACCCTTCCGCTCTCCACAGATGAAATTAAAAGTGATTACAAAGCTGAAAATGTCTCAGGGGTCCTTAACGGCTCCGAAGGGATCTACAAAGACTCTAACGAAACTGACTATTATATAGATGTGATCGAGCTTGAAGATGAGGAATCTGCAAATAATCTCATCACTGCATACAAGGCTTCCTTCCCCCCATTAAGTGAAGGCTCCCCTTTTACGGATGAGTCCTTTAACGGGCACTCCGCTGTGAAAATCACCAATTACATCACATCCGGAGGAGAAACTGTTCCCAGATACTCCTATATCTGGAGCAATGAAAATTATGTGATAAAAGTTTTCGGAAATACTGCTGAAGAAGCTTCTATCAGGCAGCTGGCAGAAGCAACAGGATACTGATTTCTTTCAGTAGAGCTGACACCTTTCAGCTTTTTTCCTTCTTTTTTCTGATCTCTTTTTTTCTTATTTCTTTTTCCTTAGTCCGTATTAGCTCTCTTAAGTGAAGCTCACTGCTAAAACTCATAAATTAGTCCTCTTGAGCGCAGCGAAAAGGATCGCGTACTCCCGAGTCGCAATTCGGGCGAGTCGCAATTCGGGTAGGCAAAAAGAACGGGCATCCCTAACTACACAGTTGTATACTCAGTTGATATACACAATTGATATCTGGTATCAGGTTTCCAGCATGCCTAATGCTTTTGCTTTTATCTACGGCACGCAGGGCGGGCTCAAGCAGGGTGTGACGCGTGGAAAGAAGGAAAAGGAGATACAACAAAAGGCCATTTCGGAATAATACCAACCCAATTAACCAGGGAGTACAAAAAGAGTAGTAAAGCGGATAAGAAAGAAACTCCGCAGAGTCTATTATACTTCGGTCTCTTATCCGCCATACATTTATTTTAAGTCGTTCACTTTATAAGCAAAACGCCTTTTCCACCAACGTTAACATCACCTACAAACTTGCGGTATGTAACGCCTTCGACTTCTTCTGTCCCTTCTTCTTTGTAAGAGGGAAGCAGATCGGATACCTCACCGTTGATGATGACTGTACCGTTCTTCATTTCGCTTGCAGGCATGGTTGCTTTGCCTTCAATGACTATTTTCCCGCCGTTGTTTGAGATTGCGGGAAGGAGCCCTACATCGCCTTTTACGAGGATCTCTCCTCCGCACATGTGTTCTCCGAGGTAGTCCTTCGTATTGCCATTGACGGTAATCTTTCCTCCGCGCATGCCGCAGGACTCTCCGCGGTAACCTGCGCCCACGTAATAGGAAGCGTTTCCGTTGAGAATAATCTCTCCGCCTGCCATCTCGCAGCCGAGCCAGCTGTCAGCATCGCCATTGATTACGACCTTTCCGCCCTTCATGCCAGAGCCGCAGTGCATGTCCACGTTGCCGTTTATCTCGATCTCTCCGGCGCTCATGTTCTGCCCGATTCGCTTTACCCTGGAGACATCGCCTTCGAAAACGATTTTTGTGTTTTCCACGGAGTCGCTGCCTTCTACCTCTACATTGAAGAAGTCTCCGAGGGGACACTGTCCGTTTCCGTACAAGACAGGAATCGCTTTTATCTCTTCCGTGGTCTTGCCTGCAAAGTTGTCAGGGTTTACATTATCGGCTTCAATGGGGATTTTATTTGCTTTTTTGAGGGAAAGTTTTACAACCTGCATTTAGAACACCCCTTCTGTGCCGATCTCAACAGGCTTATGGAGATACATATCCTCAACCATGTAATTGGATTTGCTCACAGTGTAGTATTTCTTGAACTTGAGGTCTATATCTTTCTGCATGGAGCTGTCTATGTTTGCAGGGACCTTCGCATTCACCCAGTAAGTCCTTCCTTTCGGGGTGTCTTCGATTTCTCCGTCTTTTACAACGACCAGCCCGTCTTTCAGGGTATATGCGGTACCTGAGAAAGCTTTCTTAACTTTTTCGTACTCTGTAGTCGGGTCAATCTGGCCTGGGAGGATGTCATAGATTGCAATATCTGCATCTGACCCTACTTTCAGGTTTCCTTTCTCGGGCCTGCTGTATATCTTTGACTGGATGCTCCTTGTCATGACAGCAAGTTCGTAGAAGTCCAATTCTCTGTCGATTCCCGGCAGCACCATCCTGTCAAGAGCCATCTTGGAGAAGCCTGAGATAACCTCTGCTCTTCTCTTTGCACTCATCAGGTAGGTGAAGGCTTCAGGATAGTTCACGAAAGAGCCGCCGTTAGGGCTGTCTGTTGTGAACATGACTTTCCAGGGGTCTTTTACGAGCAGAGCAAGCTCAAGCCCGATAGCCCACTGAACTGCATTTACGAAGCTTTTTGGGGAATAGAAGAGGGGCACTACACCGGACGCGTCTTCAAGTTCGACATCCTGGTTGCTCCACTTCTCATGCAGCATCCTTGAGTTTGCGTATTCTACAGGTCCGTCTGCAGTCATGGTCACTGCAGGGCCAAAGATGACCTGTCCAAGGTCGAAAGTCAGGTGGTCTGCCCCGTTAATGTAATCTGAAACCATTGGGGCCCCTGTCTCAAAGTCCCTCCAGGAAGTGCCTGCATAGGCGTTGAACTGCACGTGAGTAACGTGGAGAGACTGTCTGTCCCTGCTTGGCTTTACCTTTTCAAAAAGCTTCATGGTCTCTATGGTGGTTGCATAGTTTCCGGGCTTTCCAAGGTTGTTGCAGTGCACATGTACGGAGTGAGGGAGCTGCAGGCGCTCGTTGGCTTCTACAAGGCCCATGAGAATCTCTGCAGGGGTTACATCAAAGTTCGGGACGGGGTCATAGAGTCCGCTTACGTTCTTGCCCCAGCCCCAGGCTTCTCCGCCTCCGGGGTTTACAATCTTTACTCCGTAGCCTCTTGAGGCTTTCAGGCCCCAGGCAATATAGGCTGCGAGTTTTTCAGGTTCTTTGTCCCTGATGTATTCCATTACCTGCCAGTTGCTTCCGAAGAGTGAGAGTCCCATTTTGTCGAGGATAGGGATTTCCTTAAATTCCTCATGGGTGTGCCTTGCAGAAAGAAGGGGGATTGCAGCCTCACAGATAGTTGTGTACCCGAGTTTTGCATACCTGTACCCGATTGCGTAAGTGTTTGGGGTGTTGTACCCTACTTGCGCTCTGGTCTTTTCAGTGCGTGCAACCTGGCCCGAAAGTCCGGGTACAAGGTTTTTCCTTGCATCGTTGGGGTTCATGAAGCGGCCCACGTTAATTTTACCTGCACTGTGGGTGTGCCCGTCAAAGCCCCCTGCCATGGTGAGCTTGCCTTCTGCATCGATAACCTTCGCATTTCCAGAGACACTGTCTACTATCTTGCCGTCTCTGATGCAGATGTCCATAGTCTCGCAGTTAATTCCCTGCGCCGGATCACAGACGCTGGCGTTTTTAATCAGGATTTCCGACATCTTATGCACCTCTCTTCAGTTCCCTGACCTTTGTAGTCAGGTCTTTTACGATTTCTTCGTCGGTCTTGAATTCTGAATCAATCAATTTCTTCATGCGGAGGGAAATTGCGTCCATACGGTAAGCTGTCCCTTCTGCTTCGATTCCTACAATTGCCGATGGGATCACCACATCTGCAAGTTCGGTTGTAGGGTTGGCATACGGGTCAATCTGGATTACAGGAATCCTTGCAAGGTGCCTGACTGCTTTTTGGGGGAAGTGGGCTCCGGCATCAGCTGCAGCTATAATTGCAGCGTCCGGCTCTTCACGCACAAGCAGGTCGTTTGCTCCGGTTTCTCCGGGGTTGTAATAGGGATATCCTTTTGCAAAGTCGATCGCCATCGGGAAACCTGTCTCCCAGGTTGCTACCTGCCCGAAACCGGTAACGTTATAGTGCCCACGCATTCCGATCATTACGGCTTTTGTGTGCTGGTTAAGGTCAGAAATAAGAGAAGACACGGCATCTCCGTTCTTGTACTTTGATCTGGACTGGGTGACTCCCATACCGAAGAAAATACAGACAAACTTTGCGTTCTTCAGAGTTTCTGCAAGCTCAATGATTTCAGCCTTAGGAACACCTGCAACGGTTTCCGGAATGACATCCTCATGCCCGTTTACGATTGAGCGGAGAGCAGTTACAAGGAGCAGGTCTGAACCCTGTTCAATTTCCACATATTTATCAGCGAGTTTTGCAGTGTCAGTTTTTCTGACATCAATAACTACCATTGTCCTGGCTTTCCGTCCTTTCTCGGTAAAGAAGCCTTTTGAGAAGCTTGAGTAACGGGACATATGCCTGGGGTGCGCATGCACAGGGTTGCAGCCCCAGAATACGGTTACATCTGCCCTGTTCTTTATTACTCCAAGGGAGGCTGAAGGAGACCCTTTCTCCTGGGCAGCAAGGGCTGATGGCCCGTGGCAGACATTTGCTGTAGAATCTATGACTGAACCGGTTTCTTCGGCAAGCTTAATTGCTCCGCTGATCGCCTCACAGGAGGTAGAGCACCAGCCGTAGGAAAGTGTCCTCCTGGAATTTACCAGGATTTTTGCGGCAGCTTCGATTGCCTCCTCATAGGAGACAGGCACAAGTTCCCCATCTTTTCTGATCATCGGGGTTTCTATTCTGTCATGCTCGAACATGCCGACAAACTTGCTGTGCCCGAGAATGCAGGCATTTTCTATTTTTGTAATCTTATTATCTTCAACAGTGACTGTGATATCGTCGCAGAGGGACCCGCAGAGGGAACATACTGCGTCTTTAATTACTGGCATATTTTTTCCTCCGAATTTTTCCAGTTTCTCCGGACCTGGATGAAAATGTGAATTTCTCGTTTCAGGGGACCTTTAATCTTCTAAATACTTCTTCATCAGGGACTTCATGTCCAGAGGCTTTTCATCCGTGACCTCTATTTCCGCAGGGATACCTTTGAATCCTGGCATCCCGCAGCCATGTGTGTCAGGGCTCAGCACTGCATTTGCCCAGGGACCCATAGGGATAAAGGCAAGGCCATCTGGATTCCCTTCATTTGCCTTTGCAAATACCACCACTTCCCCAAACTCGGTGGTAACCTTCAGGCTGTCTCCCTCAGAGGCACTCAGCCTCTCAAGGTCTGCGGAGTTCAGTTCGCAGTAAGCACAGGCATCAAAATAACCTTTGTGTGTTTTTGCTTCCAGATGTGCGCCCTGGTCGGCGGTCCTTCCGGATATGAGATTTGCTTTTATTTTCATGGAAATTCCTCATCTGGGATATAATCCAGGTATCTCAATAAGCTGAATCAATTTTTTAAGTGTCAATTTTTTAAGTGTCAATCCCAAATTCTCTACTTTCTAACACCTTTTCGGCCTGAAAACTCAGGTACCTTGCTCAGGACTGATGGTTAATCTGAGGTCGGTGACTGTCTCGAGAGATTTTAGTTTTGGAGTCAATGGGAAATTGGAAGAGCTCAGTTTGGAATTAAATGCCCTGAATTAACTATTTAGTAAATAGTATTGTTGGAGCTGATTTATTGAAGACTTAACTTCTCGAAAGTGTAATCGGAACTAATTCCTTCTGATAGTGATTTTTTAAAGGATTTACCGGCATGGAAAATGGAACCTTCCGGGCAGCTCCTTTGACTGAAGGTCTATTTCGATCATTCATTATAATTATATGATTTATATATATTTATCCAGATTTACATCTATTTACAGCCTATGTGTTTGGATATAATTGATCAAGTCCCTGACGGGCGCTCTTTCCTGCTTTCCCTGTTTTTAAAAATCGTCCTGAAAGCTTATATATCACTTATTAATTATATTTTTAATCGTTATATAGGCTATATCCAGATAATTTCCTTTTATTATATATTACCCTATTATGTCACCTCTAACATAACGTGTTCACTGATGCTCTTCATGTGTTCTGAGAACTGACCATTTTATCTTTTCCATTCTTGAGTTATATTTTTCACATCAAAAATAATGAAAAACCCCATTTTCCCCAATTCCGATCGTTAACCTTTAATATATGTTAATACATTTGTGTGTTGCAAGCCCGGATAGCCTAGTCGGTTGGGGCGCCAGACTCATAGGGACTTTATATGAGGCGTCTTTAATCTCCTGAGATATCTGGAGGTCGCGTGTTCGAGTCACGCTCCGGGCACTTAACTCTTTTTCTGTCACTTGACTCTTTTTCTAATACAATGTGCTTTTTGGTATCTGGAAATATTCAACCTGATAAACACATTAAAAGCCACTTTTTCAAGATTTTAAATGCATTTTTCAGGATTCTACTTTCTTTAATTATTGGCTATTTGAGTATTATTGAGTAATTGAGTATTCTCTTTTTTGAAGCTGATAAAGGGTAAGCAGTTTCTTACACTCACTTAATTATTTTTTTATAACACATGTAATATTTTTTCTATTTTTTGTACATAAGGGTGTTCTAATTTACAAATTTTTTAGTACTTTATCCCTCATTTTTGTGGACTTCTGCGGAAGATTGATTCATATGAATCTCTATATTTTTACTTTTCTGAATAACGGCTTATGCAGGCTTATTCATCATCATTTTTTATTCTAATTGTTATGTTTTTAAACTTAACTTTTTTATATTATTAAGTCTCATACTTATTTAAAAATTTAATATAATCATTCAAATATTTTGGAATTGTATTTAACTATTAATTTCTCTGGTTATCTAATATATTTTTCTGAAATTTTCATCCCGTCTTATATTTGTTAGCCAAACCTTGCTCTTTAACTGTAACAAATTTACTTTGAAAACGATTTTAGGTGTGAAAAATGAAATCCGAATCCGGAACTCTTGTAAAAGCCATTTCTATTTTATTTGCAGCTTTTATTCTGTTCTCTTCATTTCCTCTACAGGTAAGTGCAGAAAATGAAATGACCCCGGGCATTGCCCTGGAAAAAGATTCTATTCTGAAAATTCCCCACACACTTGTCGGGGCAGACTCGGCTGGCACTTCTTTGCAGCCAATGGTCACGGAGACAGGGAAAATTAGTCTCTCCGTGGATGGGCTTGGCACCGACGGCAGTGGGATTATTCAGGTGGAAAAACCTGAAGGTGCAACTGTTAGAAGTGCGTATCTTATCGCTACTGGTGCTGGAATGCCGCCTGGCCCTATCTCTGACGGAAGTGTTTTGATTAATGGGAATACAGTATATTGGAGTGATAAAGCCTATTCGGCTAATAACTATTGGGCAGACGTTACATCGTTTGTTAAGCCCATAGTTGATGCAGCTCCGGCAGGGAGGATTGACTTCAGCATAACAGAATCCAGTCCTGCGTCTTCTGAGGGAGAAGTCTTAATAGTAATCTTTGAGGACCCCAACCAGGTAAAAGATAATACAGTTATACTGATGTTTGGATGTCAGAATCCTGAAGGGGACACCTTCAATATCAGGCTCTCAGAAAGCATCGACAAAAGTAACCCTGATTTAATGATAGGGATGGGACTTGGTATATCTTTCAGTTACCAGGGAACCGGTCAGTACAGTGAAGTTACTGTATGCGGAAAGCAACTGACAACTTCAGCTGGTGGGCAGGACGATGGAGCAGCTGCAAACGGTGCTCTTATAACCGTAGGAGGGCTGGATGACAGTACCGAAAATCCAGCAAACCCCACTGGACATCCCGTGGACACAAGAACAGATGATGAACTCTACAATATTCTACCTTTCGTAGACGATGGAACTACAAATATCACGGTATTCACTAAGAACCCTTCTACGGATGACAATATCTTCTTTTCATACTTTTTCCTGAAATCAACTACTGCGATGGTAGGCGAAGGGATTCTCCTGTCTCCTGCTTCCGGAAACGTTTCTGTCGGGTCTCAATATACCCTCGCCTCTGTGGTGCAGGACGATGACGGAAATCCTCTCGAGGGAAAAGAGGTCAATTTCTCAGTTGTTTCAGGCCCGAATGCAGGCCAGAGCAACTCTGTTACAACGGATGCAGCCGGAAGGGCTAATTTCAGCTATTCCGGGACTTTCACGGGTACTGACCTTATAGAAGCAAGCTTTGTGAACACCGCAGGCGAGACAGTCACGTCAAATCAGGCAAGCGTCGAATGGACCGCTCCTTTGCTTCTTCCTGTGGCAAATTTTGATTCCAACGTGACCCTGGGAGTCCAGCCCCTTACTGTGAGTTTTTATGACAGGTCCGAAAATGCAGCATCATGGAGCTGGGACTTTGGAGACGGAAACAGTTCGGAGCTTCAAAACTCCACACACACATATTTTGAGCCCGGATATCATACTGTATCACTAACAGTGAATAATTCGGTAGGCAGCTCCAATACATCTGTCCGGGAAGATTATATATTCGTGCAAGCGCTGCCAATTCCCGATTTCAGTACCAACATCACTGACGGCACATTCCCGCTGACAGTCCAGTTCACTGACGAATCACAATACGCTGAAACCGTAGAATGGAACTTCGGAGACGGAAGCAGTTCAACTGGCCTGAATCCTGTTCATACCTATTCTGAAGCTGGTCTGTACACTGTTTCCCTTACAGCAACTGGAAATGGAACATCCGTTACAAAAACCGTTGAAGACTGTATTAATGTCACAATTCCTCCTGTTCCTGACTTCAGTGCCAATGTCACTGAAGGCACATTCCCATTGACAGTCCAGTTCACTGATGAGTCTCAGTACGCTGAAACCGTAGAATGGAATTTCGGAGACGGAAGCAGTTCAACTGACCTGAATCCCGTTCATACTTATTCTGAAGCTGGTCTGTATACTGTTTCGTTAATTGCAACTGGAAATGGAACTTCAGTGACTAAAACCGTTGAAGACTGTATTAATGTTACAATTCCTCCTGTTCCTGACTTCAGTGCCAATGTTACTGACGGTACCTTCCCGTTAACAGTCCAGTTCACTGATGAGTCTCAGTACGCTGAAACCGTAGAATGGAATTTCGGAGACGGAAGCAGTTCAACCAGCCTGAATCCCGTTCATACCTATTCGGAAGCTGGTCTGTACAGTGTTTCCCTTACAGCAACCGGAAATGGAACATCTGTTACAAAAACCGTTGAAGACTGTATTAATGTTACAATTCCTCCGATTCCTTCTTTCAGCGCAAACGTTACTGACGGTACCTTCCCGTTAACAGTCCAGTTCACTGATGAGTCTCAGTATTCTGAATCTGTTGAGTGGAATTTCGGAGACGGAAGCAGTTCAACCGGCCTGAATCCCGTTCATACCTATTCGGAAGCTGGTCTGTATACGGTTTCCCTTACAGCAACCGGAAATGGAACAGCCGTTACAAAAACCGTTGAAAACTGTATTAATGTTACAATTCCTCCTGTTCCTGACTTCAGTGCCAATGTTACTGAGGGTACCTTCCCGCTAACAGTCCAGTTCAGTGATGAGTCTCAGTATGCTGAGTCTGTTGAATGGGACTTCGGAGACGGAAGCAGTTCAACTGGCCTGAATCCTGTTCATACTTATTCGGAAGTTGGTCTGTACACTGTTTCCCTTACAGCAACCGGAAATGGAACTTCAGTGACTAAAACCATTGATAGTTACATCAATGTGACCATTCCTCCCGTCCCTGCTTTCAGTGCAAACATTACTGAAGGACTTTTCCCGTTGACAGTTAAGTTCACTGATGAGTCTCAGTACGCTGAAACCCTTGAATGGAATTTCGGTGATGGGAATAGCTCAAATGAACTCAATCCGATCCATACATACTCTGCTGCTGGCCTGTATTCGGTTTCCCTGACTGCAACCGGCAACGGGACTTCCGTAACAAAGACAGTTGAAAATTACATCAACGTCACCCTTCTCCCAATCCCTGATTTTGGCGCAAACGTGACCACTGGCCCTTATCCACTGACTGTGCAGTTTATGGATAATTCAAGCTATGCCGAATCAGTTGAATGGGACTTCGGGGACGGGAGCGGCTCAAATGAACGAAATCCTGTGCACACCTACGAGGAACGCGGCCTCTATAATGTCACTCTGGATGCAAGCGGAAACGGGACAACGGTAAATAAGACCGTTGAAGACTTCATCAATGTTACAATACAGCCCTTCCCTCCCGCAGCAAACTTTTCGGCAAGCCTTATCAGAGGCCCTGCGCCTTTGACTGTAAGCTTCACCGATGAGTCTTACAATGCCGTTTCCTGGGAATGGGACTTTGAAGGGGACGGGCAGGTCGATTACACCGGGAAAAACCCGGTCCATACCTATGAAACTCCGGGAAGCTATGATGTGACCCTGTACGTTTCCAACGCTTATGGAAATGATACGAAGGTTGTGGAGGACTGCATCAACGTCCTGGCACATCCGGTAATTTCAGAGAGGAATCTGTCTAAAACAAGCGTTTATCCCGGGGAGGAATTTACTGTAAACCTTTCCGTTGAAACTGCCTGGGACCTCAAGAACCTCGCCGTAGTCGAAGATATTCCTGCGGGCTGGACTCTGATTCCCATAGACAACGCAGGCGCTGAATTCGACTCGTCCTCCAATAAATGGGTCTGGGAAAACTATTCGGCAGGCGAGTCCAGGCAGCTGATTTACACTCTGAAAGCTCCGTTTGATTCGGACTTTGGGATCTTCGAAATCAAAGGGAACGTTTCGGCAGAAGATTTGGTATCCATACCCGTTGAAGGTGAAAACGAGGTCACAGTCACCCCGATTGCTGACTATAACCCGAAAGCTCTGAAACTGCTGCACGTGGGAGACCCTGACCAGGAGTTCAACATCTCAACTCATATGCTCTGTAATTTCACCTGGTACGTGAACGGGAAAGAGTCCTCTGAAGGGAATGCGGAAAATAATGCTTATGCGTCTCTTGTCCTCTCCCCGGAAGCTCTCTGGAAAAATGGGGATTTCAAGAACAATTACACAAGTGTTGAAAACAGCAGTCTCTTTGCGGGCAAGTATGCCGTAACCACCAGAGTTTCAAACGGCAGTGCTGCTATAAACCATACCTGGAATTTCATTATCACAGATTCCGCGGAAAGCAAAGAAAATATCAATAACACGGTAGTGCTGCCGGTCAGGGAAGTACAGAGGAACGAATCTGTGACCTTTGATTTCACGGAGGACCCGGACAATACCGGTGACAACAGCATCCTCGGAGTCTCTTTCAATGCTTCTTCAGCCGGAAATGTTTCCATTTTTGTCGAAGTCCTGAAAGATAGGGCGTCTGAGGTTTCAGAAAACCCTGAAGGTGATGTTTACCAGCATATGAACATTCACCTCAGCAACCATACGGTTATGAATGAGATCGGTTCCGACTCAAAGTTTATTGATTTCAGAGTCAGCAGGTCCTGGATGGAAAAAGTTGTTCCGGGTACTGTCCGGTTGAACAGATACCACGATGGGGAATGGCAGCTTCTTAATACCTGGGAGACCGGTTCAGATGCAAAATATTACTATTTCCGTGCAGAGACTCCGGGCTTTTCCCCGTTCTCCATAACAGGCGAGAATATCTCCACACCACCTGTCTCCACTCCACACAGGGGAGGTCATGGGACCGGTTCGGCTACTATTGTTCCTGCTTCTTCGGCAGCTGAGGATGGAAATGTCAATGATGCCGGGAATGAAGATACGGACTCTGCTCTTTCGGGAGAATCTGATGATTCAGGAGAAAATAGTGCTTCGGGTTCAAGAGAGCTTGATGTTGACAAAGAGGGGCAGAACACCACGGAGCTTGATCAGGAAGGGGTCAGCGGGCAGGAAACCGGGCACAAGATCAGTTTCTCGATATCGATTCTGTTCTTGCTCCTTATTATAGGGGCATACCTGGTGTACCGGCAGACAAAAGAGAAAAAATAATTCGAATTTTAGTAGGAAGGAATTAATTCCTTCCTGACTTTTTTAGCCCTGAAAAATAATCCAGTTTTCAATGCATCATTCTTGGGAAGTCACTTATCAATAGTCACTGCACTCTGAAACTGTGTATTCCGTACTTTCAAGAATAGGCGTTTCCGGAAGCTTCCTTTCTATTCTGCAGATATTGAACACTGCATGGGGAATAAGGCATCCCCGGGTGCAGTCCATGGCGCATTCCTTAGTGCATTCGAGGGAGCAGTCCGTTTGTCTTTCCATCTCCAGGGTGAGATTACTTTGATTCTCGGGCAGTCCCTGAAGAGGGAATTCCAGGTAGGTGAGTTCTTTGAATTTTTCGCAGGGGGTATCGATCTTTATGATAATCCTGTCTCCTTTCACCCTTCCCATTATCGTATGGCTAAAACCGCACATGCAGGAAGATACATTTATTTTTATCATTTTCAAAGCCCCTGCTATTTGATATGTTTTTAGAGTTTTCCTTTCAATATACTCCGCCGGTCATACTGTCTCTCTGAAGTCCGTTTACACTCAGAGCTGCGATGTTCTTGAAGTCTATTGCTTTTATCGGGCAGGCCCGTACGCAGCGCCTGCAGCTTGTCCCAAGGCAGTCCTGAGTCCTGCAGCTTGCAAAGAAACTTCCGTTTTTCTCGATGGTTACAAGGGCATTTTCCGGGCACTCCTCGTTGCAGCGCTTGCAGTAGAGGCAGCCTTCCACAGGGACTTCGAGGGTGATCCCCACGTCTTCTACGATCTCTACCGGGACATTTCCTGTTTCCTCGATATCTTTAGCTGCCCTTTTTTCCAGTACTGCATTCTCTACGGGTTCCGGGAGAGGGGGATATTTGTACATTCTCATGAACTTTTTGTACAGTTTCATGTTCATGCCCTCGGTCCAGTAGGAAAGTTCGCAGGTGTAGATGTTCTTGAAGGTCTCGCTGGTCGCCATCATCAGGTGGTCGGCTTTTATAGTTCCGGCAAGGGCGATGACCTCTTTGAGCCTGGACTCGTCCAGGAGGATTTCCCTGGCAAGGGCCATGGAAGTGTTTCCAAACTGTACGGCTTTTCTTGAGAAATCCGGGCAGGAGCCGATTTTCCTGGCTTTCTTGCAGTCCACGTATGTTCCGGTGGCTCCGGACATGTAGACGTTTTCGAGCTCTTCGAAGGTTACTCCGGCTTCCAGAATAAGTGCAAGCTGGGCTGCGTGGATTGCCCCTATAGCTTTTCCGGCTTCGGAAATATCTTCGCTGGTGATTTCTATGTCTTTTCCAAGGATCAGCTTCCCGTTGGGCAGTTTAGGGGGCTGCTCCATAAGGCCCGTTTCCATGGCAACTGCGATAACTGCAATTACGCCTGTACCGGTAATACCTACAGCTTCGATTTCGCCCTTCTCAAGGATTTCCCCAGTAACCGGGTTTACAAGGTCTCCGGTTTTGCTTTCCATCTTTTCATTCAGGACCGTAAGGCGCCAGTATTCCCCTTCGGAGTTCACGTCTGAAATCGCACCCGGGCTTGCAATCATCCCGCAGCTGATTCCCTGCCCTTCTATGGCAGGCCCTGCAGCCGCACTGCCGGTGATGATCCTGTCCCCTACTTTTATTGCCATTTCTGCATTCGTGCCGTAGTCAGTGACAATGGAGACCTCTTTCTGGTTCAGGAAATCGGTTTCGATCATCATCGCCAGGGCATCGGCTCCTATCTCATGGGCGATAGCCGGAGGTACGGTTATTTCGCAATTCGGTAGGTCCAGAACACCTTTGAAAATTTCGGATGCCGGAAAGATCCTGGCACTCCTGTCCACATTCTCGACTCCAAGCCTTTTCTGCATGTTCTTTCCGGCAAAGGCGAGGTCTCTTATTTCAGAGTTCTGGAAAAGGGAAAGCTGGATTGGGTTTCCGCATACCACCAGTTTCTTAATGCTAGCTGGATCTGCATTCAGGGTCTCAATGATCTTCTTTACTGCGTCCAGTACGATATTGTTTGCAATATCTTCCCCTACTTCAAGGGCAAAGTCCAGGTGGTCGATCACATTGCCCCCCGGAAGAGGGTGTCTCATCGTCATTGCGGTTCTTACTACTTTTTTTGTTTCCAGGTCTATAAGCTGCGCTCTAAAGCCGCTGGTTCCCAGGTCAAGTGCGATCCCATACATTTTTCTTACTCCACTTGCAGCGATTGAAAATTCTTACTTCACTTGCAGCGATTGAAAATTGAAAAAAAATAAATTGGAGCCTATCCGCTGTATCAGGCTGTTATGGACTGGATATAATCCAGGGAGTGAAATGGGCTGCGCAGCGTTTTCACTATTATTTAATTTGTCTTTAACTAAGTTTTAGTCTTAAATGTATATAACATAATTCGGGGCTTGTCGTGAAGGGTCTTGATTTTAGCAGGGGTGCTGATTTTTGAGGGTGCATTGATTTTTCCGGGGGGTTGATTTCCGGAGGCCCTTCTTTTAAGGCATATACAACATATTTGTCAGTAAACTTCGTAAAAAAAGGATCGTAATAATAAAAACTTCTGATTTTTGCAATGTATTTCTTTTGCAATGTTATTTATTTTATAATGTTATCTATAATACTCGTTTCTCGCTTCAATAAGTGCTCTTATATTTTTTATAGGGGTCTTCGGGGCAATCCCGCATCCAGGGGCAAGAATATCAATTCCTCCTTCCAGGCATCTTCTTGCTTCTTCTTTTATTTCTTCGCAGGTTCCGTTTAGCATTACTCCTGAAGAGGAAAGGTTTCCTATCAGGCTTGTTTTTCCCCCAACAAGTTTTTTTGCAGCTCGCAGGTCGGTTACTTTTTCTTCTATACTGATCCCCTGAAAACCGCATCTTGAAAGAGTTTTAAGGATAGAGGTTGAGTTCCCGCAGACATGTATGAGTTTTATTCCTTTTCCTGACCTGCAGAACCTTTCATACTCCGGTTTTATAAGGGCATCCATATGTCTGGGGTCAAGCGTGTCAGGCCCTGCTATCCCATCAACTATGCAGACAGCATCTACTCCGGCTTCGTAAAGCATTTCTGTGTATATGGAACAGACTGCTCTTGTGACTTCAAGGCATTCTTTTAATATTTCGGGCTTTTTAAGTGTCCAGGTAAGGAAATTGTACGTACCAATCAATCTTGAAGCAAGGGATGCCGGACCTTCCATACCTGCTATAAGTGGAACTTCTTCTCCTACTTTTTTCCTCAGGATGGAAGTCACATCAAAAATCAGTGGTATTCTTCCTCTTTCCGTAAAGTCTGAGGGAAGCTCCAGTTTTTCCGGCTCCTTTGCAAAAGGGTGAGACCCCGGAGAAGGCTGGATATCGTATCTTCCCTGATTAATCCTGCATCCCATGGCTTCCGAGAGCACAGTGAGGCAGAAAGGGTAGCGCACAGCTTCAAGGCCTGCAAAAGTGTGGGCTGAAAGTGCCAGAGCTGCCATCTTCTCCGCATCAAAGTGAGCCTCAGGCCATGCAGCTCCACTCTCTTTCATGAGTTCTACGGTCCCGGTCTGGGTAACCGATAGAGCTGGCACTTTATCCACAGCTTTTCCTGTCAGGGTATTCAGAAAACGGTCTCTCAGGTCTGGATCTGCCATTTAAACCTGCCATCAAAAATCCTTTTGTTACTTAAGCCTCATAATTGGCTTCTTCTGGATATTTATTACAGGCTGGATCACTTTTATATTTTTCAGTTAAAATATCTGTGTACAAATTATATAAATCCATGCAGAAATGCTTTTTCTGAAGACAAATATGCGCCTTCAGCCCATTCTTTTGCTATGGCAACAAAGCTTGTAAAAATAAGATTCAGAGAGTCTCACAAAACAAAGCTTGTAGAAAAGAGATTTGTGGATTAAAAGAGATTCATGGATTAAAAGAGATTCATGGATTTATACAGGTGTTGAAGTGATAGAATGAAACCCTGCCAGGAAACAGAGCATGAGAAAAAAGATCCCTGGACTGTCGGGTAACGTTGACGTTCTATTATCAATAATCGGATTTCTGCCCCTTTTCCTGCTCGGAGGATTCCTGCAGTTTCCGGGGCATGCCGATCTTTTGGAGGTTTTTCAGGATTGGCAGCACTTTTTCAGCTCTTAAAATGGCAACAGAGCTTGAACAGTGCTTCTTTCCTTATTTTTTTTCGGCTCATTGCCCTCTCCTGCCTGGAGGTTTGAGGCTGAGAGCATTGAACCGTTTTTCCGTGGATTTAGACTTTACTTCTCCTAAGGCACGTTAAAATGGCAAATATGTGTTCTAGGGAAGTTTTTCTGGTCTACTCACTTTTTTGGAGATTGGATAACAATGCCTTTTGAGAGGGATGGGCATTGTCATCAGCGTGATATTTTACCTTGTAATTCAGGACTTCGTGTGGAGAGAGTGTGGAAATCCCATTGAATTCTATTTTCTTTGAATTCTATAGGTTTAACTGAATGTGTGACTATTTGATTTAAAATATGGGGTTTTGACTTAATGTGTGGATATTTTATTTGAATTATTTATCTGTGATCTAATGTATGGAGATTTGACTTAATGTATAAAGATTTCGCTGGATTTATTTTTCGGAATCTGCAGAATTAATTTCACTTATACAAGTGTCATTCTTAATAAGGCCCGGAAAGCTTCCGGAAATACATAAAGTTTCATAAAAAAGAGGACGGACAAAAATGCCCGTCCCCTCAAACAGCAATTTTTACATTGCCTTTTTTAACTGGGTGATATCAGTGGGTTTATCCCATGATCTTCTTGTAGAGTTCCGGACCGGTTTCTGCTACAGTGTAGGACTGGGCAGTTACTGTGTCACATGGACCTCTTGGTGGGACTTCACAACCGGTTGCAATCACGTACTTGGACTGCATTCCATTCTCCTTGAGAGTGTTCAGGACGCTCTTCTGGAGGTCAATTGTGTCGTTCCTGATCTTTGATATGTTCTCGGGGCTGTTGTCCATGAATGCGATAGGACTGACTTCCCCAGCGAACATGACATCTTTGCCGTAGTTCTCAATGAGGTACTTGTGGTCCTTGGAGCCCTTGCTTACCTGCTCGGGGTAGAAGGTGTAGCTGTAGTACTGGGTGTTCCACTTGCTCATAAGGTCCCAGTGAGGGACATCTGCACAGTTGTGGACAACCATGGGCTTGTTGTACTCCTTGTAGAGTGGGGCGAAGACGTTCTGCATGACCTTTCCTTCGGTCTTCATGTATTCGTCTGCTCCGAGGATGATGTTGTTAGTCCAGAGAGTTGCCAGACAGAGGTTGTCGGGCTGGGCTTCCTCGAACATCATCTTGGCCATTTCCTTACAGTACTCGGTGGTCTGGTCAAGGGCTTTGAGGACAACGTCGGGGTTGGTCCTGAGGTCAGAAAGGACACGGGTTGCTCCCATGATCTGGGTCAGGGCTACCATTGGGCCTTCGAAAAGAGCTGTGATAGGTGCATCAATTGCCTTTGCCTTCTCGGTTGCGAGTTTGTTACCCTGAATAAGGTTGTATGCACGGGTTCCTTCCTTGATTTCGGGGATTTCCATGGTTTCGTAGTCTTCAAGGTGACCGATTGCTGCAGGGGTGTCTTCTTCAGGGACTCTGATGGTTGCACCGAAGTCACTTGCGACAACACAGAGGTCGGTAAGGCCTACGAAGTTGTCAATGTTGAAGTACTTGGTACCTGCGACTGCACTGGCTGCATACATTTCTGCCTTGGTGGAGTAGTCTGCGTAGGTGCAGGGTACAAACTTCCTGGAGAGACCGCAGATGAGAGGTGCTACCGGGAGCCTGTCGACCTTCTTGTCCTGGAATGCGGAGACGAACCTTTCCTTCTTGGTCATGGTCTCATTGAACTTGGGTACAACGGAGTCGTACTCTGCGAGGATCTTCTCTGCGGTGATGAGCCCAACGTCGATTTCTTCCTTGGTGCCCTTCTGTGCGAGGATTTCCTTGTACTTCATCTTGCTTGCTGAAACTGAGGCTTCGCTCCATGTATCGGCAGGAAGTGCGCTGAGGAGGGAGGCAAGTTTTTCGACTGCTCCGCTTGCGTCACCGGCTGTGCCATCTGCTCCGATGGATTCTGCGTATTCCCTGGAAATGGGTGCGCCGCCGACCATGACTACGAGGGAGTCCCTGAGGCCTGCTTCCTGAAGCTGTTCGATAACAGTTTCCATGCCGCCCATGGTGGTGGTCATCAGGGTGCTCATGGAGATTGCAACTGCCTTATTTTCCTTTGCAGTTTCTGCGAATTTATCGAGTGGGACGTCGACACCGAGGTCAATTGCATTGTAGCCTGCAGCGGTGATCATTGTCTTGACGAGGTTCTTACCGATGTCGTGCACGTCACCTTCAACAGTACCAACGACGACGTTCCTTGGAACAGTGGTTGCGTCAGTCTTTATGTGAGGGGTCAGGATCTCCATACCTGCATACATTGCATCTGCTGCGAGCAGAAGGCTGGGGACGAAGGCTTCTCCCTTCTCGTACATGTCACTGACTACGTTCATGCCCTTTGCGAGACCATCAATGATCGCTTCATATGCGTCGACTCCTTCGTCAAGAGCTTTCTGTGCGAATTCTTCTGCAAGGTCGTCGTCTCCTTCGACGACAGCATCCATTAAAGCGCTTAAAATTTCTTCTTTTGCCATATTAAACCTCCATTTTTCAGGATTAGATATGCCAGATCCTGGCATCCTGTTTTTACTGCTTCGGGCAGGATATCCAAAGGATTCCTGTCCTTAATTTTTCCATAGAGCTACTGATACCTATCCAGTACCTGATGCCTATCCAGTAGCTATTTCTCCAACCTAACGATCTTTCGTCAGTATGCCTGAAAATAGCTGCTCTTCCATCTCCGGATGGTCATCTTTCTGCTATGGTTGTTTACATTCTGATAGTATTATTCAATATTATATAGCATAGCCGATGCTGTTTTTGTCTAATCTGCAAATATTTTGTCGTGCTCTTATTTTTTTGCCTTTCCTGTTTTGCGGGTATGTTTAAGTTTTCAGCTGCTCCCTTTTCAGGATGCCTTATTCTCTGGCAAAGGAGCCCTTTCAGGAAGGGCCGGAAAATTTGTAAAGGAGGGCTTTCAGGGAGAGCAGGGAAATTGTTCAATCAGGACATTTTGGAGAAAAAGAAAATTAGTAAATGAGAGCTTTTGGTGGAGGGGTGAAAAACGTTTTTCTCGCTGAATTGCCAGGTTCAAAAAAACAGATGCCTTCAAAAATAACTCTACCTCGAAATATTTGAGGGTATTGTTTTTGTGCATGACTCAATCTTTACTGAGCAGTGATATTAATTCTGTGATATTAATTCTGTGAAATTAATTCCATGATATTAATTCTGTGAAATTAATTCCATGATATTAATTCTGTGAAATTAATTCCATGATATTAATTACAGTGGAGGATGGAAAACTTCCGATTGCATTGAAGTTTCTGATGATTTTCAGGAAAAAAGAGGAAAAAGTCACATAAAAGCAAGTGAAAACTATCTATTTGGGATGGTTGGCGGAGGCACAAATAATCAGCTCCGGGGGGTTGCAGCTGAATGCACCGCCTTTTTTGTTTAATTTACTTTTTCCGAAAGTCCTATGTAGTAATCAGCAAGTTCGTTTCCCCATTCAATGGCACTGCTGTTGAAACTCATTATATTTCTGTGATCAAACTCTCCTTCCTTTCCGAAGAGTTTCAGCATCATAAATTCATTTGAAATTATGAAGGAAGAAGGCTTTATTTTTCCCCTGTAAATATAGAGTGAAACATTGTTTTCAAGCAGCAAGTTGTATGTGTCCTTAAAATCATTTTTCAGTCTTACGTATACCTTTTCATCCAGAATCAGGTCCACTTTTGCTCCGTTTTTTGCACAGGTTGCCTGAATTGAAGGGCATTCGGGGCAAAAGAATGAGTAAAAGCTCCTTAACTTCTCGGACCTGCCTAACATTTTTTTCAGGTCTTTTGGGAATTCAAAGAGGTGATCCAGGTCAGGCTCATCCAGTTTGCATTTTCCAAGCATATGTATTTTCTTCATCAGATGCTCAGGGATTGGCCTTCTGTCGTGCTTTGACCAGTAATTGTTGTTTCCTTCAAAAACCTGAAGGAGACCAGTTAAGGGCAGCATTTTTTCAACAATTATTTTTCCTATGTCTGAGAGTTCGTAGGTGTCCCTTTTCTGGATAATGACATCCATGTCTTTCAACTTTTTTAGCTGTGGCATTATAGAAAATACGTCTCCATGAAGTCCGTCTTTGATTTCATCGGCGCTTTTTGGTCCATTTGCCAATAGGATCAGAATTTCCTTCCTTTTTTCAGAAAAAAAAATTAAATCTATAAGTCCTGTCATAATATCAACTTCTAGCCTCGTACCCCGGGACACTATAAAAAGTAATTCCTCTCAGCATTATAGTCCTTTTTATACCGCAGCGATTAAGAATCGCCATTGACCGGGCAGTTCCTGAACCAGTCGAATTATATTTTAATCTCCGGATGTGGCAGATTTCAACTGCAACAACAATAGCAATCATCAGGGCAACGGTATTTTTCCTCAACTTTGGGACTAACTCCATATAACATAATTTGAGGTTTCACACGAAGGTCTTCGGTTTTACAGGGGGATTTTGATTTTATAGGGGCCTGTTTTTTCCAGGGGTATGTTTTTCAGATCACTTCTATTTCTCAGGGATCTATTCTTCTTATCCTATCTCAGGAGTTTTGCCTTCGATAATAAAGGAAGATTTAAAAGAAGATTACAAAGGAAGATCACTGAGCCGTCTTCCCTGAGGGGTTTTCTGGATATATACTTTTCTTTCCCGGAGGCACCTTAAAATGGCAAACCTGTACCCTCCAGGAAAAGTATTACATGTTCTTTTTTCCTGCCTAGCTTTCTATTTAGGGCTTGTTGGGGTTTTTAGCTCACTTGCCATGTCCTTTCCCAGTTTGCTGCAATCCCTGCCGTTTATTTCCCGGGACACTACTCCTATCTTCTGCATTCCAGCGCCAAAACTCGCTCTTCCAAAATACGTTCTTATGCCAGTTTTGCGGTTGTTCCTACACCGAGTCCAACCAGGCGGGTTTCCAGTGGGGATTTTCCAATGCTTCCCACATCATTCTTTTTCAGGTCGAATTCCACGTTGCCCATATCGAGGCCGTAACTGTCCATATATTCCGAGACCAGCCTGTGGCTGAGCTTAAGCCCGTAATCCAGGGCTTCTCCGTAGTCCTCAAAAACTTCTTTTCCAAGCTCAGAGAAAACCGAATATGCTGCATTTCCTGCGGCAGTCGGGCGGATAAGGACCTCTGTCCTGTGGATTACTTTTCCTACAAGAGCGCCAACGGCATTTCCTACCTCATGGAATGCAGGAATCCGGATCTCCGCATCCACTGCTTCATTCAGCTCTTTAAGGTAGGCTCTCACCGGAGCTCCTACAAGTACCACCGGGACCTTTATATGGAATTTCAGGAAAGCCTCCTTTCCTATCATCTTTTCAACGTCTTCTTTCTTCAGATCGTCTGCAAAGAAGGAGACCAGTTCAAGGGTGAGTTTTCTTACGACTTCAGCTTTAACCTGGGCTGAAAACTCTTCCGCTCCTTTTTTGAGATTCTTTCCCAGGACTTTAGCGCCTATGAAGGAAGCTCTCCCGTCCCATCTTAAATATTCCCCGAGCACATGCAGGGCATCGGTTGGGGTAAACCCTATCTGGCTTACGTGCCTTTTTCGGATCAGGTTCTTCAAAGTTCCTGCGAACATAAGCGGATGTTTTCCAATCTTTTCTGAGATCTCGAATACCGAAAGAGGCTCTGTTCCCAGGTGTTCGATTATTGCAATCTCATCTTCTTCAAGCTCCCCGCTAAGAAGCTCAGGGGAATTCACCCCGTTCCTTATGAAAAATGAGGTTGGCTGTATAATCTCATCCATAATGCTTTCTTTTGGAGTGTCGGTTTTTTCGAGTTTCTCCAGAATCTCCGGAAACTCTGAAGCGGCCAGGCAGAGAGGGATCACCCTTGTGGGCCCCAGGTAGGTTTTTCTCTTAATCCAGACCAGGCTGTCTCCTCCAAGGGCTGAGGTATCCATCCTGATCGCTTTTACCATTGTTTTCCAGCCCCCGACTTTTGCTCCCGTATCGCTGATCTCGGGGATGCCTCCGGAAATCATGGCAATATCGGTACTGGTGCCTCCCACATCCACTGTCACGCAGGTGTCCAGGCCTGTCAGGTGGGCGGCCCCTACAAGGCTTGCAGCGGGTCCGGAAAAGATTGATTCGACAGGCTTTTGCAGGGCTTCTTCGATGCGGACCAGGGACCCGTCGCATTTCATCATCATCAGGGTTGCCTTTATCTCCTTTTCTTCCATTACAGCCTGGACGGATTTGATAAACTGCTTGCTTACCGGGATCAGTTCGGCGTTCAGGAGAGCTGTCACAGCCCTTTCGTAAGCCCCAAGGCTCATGGAAAGCTCGTGCCCGCAAACAACAGGCATTTCAGTTATTTCCTGAATTAATTCCTTGACCCTGAGTTCATGTTCCGGGTTCCTGACTCCAAAATAACCGGAAACTGCAAAAGCAGCTACTTTGTTCTTTATCTGCCTTACAAATTCTTTTACGGTTTCCAGGTCTTCAAGAGGAGCAATTTCGTTTCCATCGGAATCGTGGCCTCCTCCTATTGATATTACATAATTGCTGGCAAGTTTTTTCGGGATAGTGTGCCCTATAAGGATCAGCCCTGCAGGGTAGCCTTTACCCTCAAGAGTGGTATTGGTAGCAAGAGTTGTAGAAACAGAAACGAATTTTATCCTTTTCAGGTCATCCGGGTTCAGCCCTTCAATTGAATTCTTTATTCCCCTTATAAGGTCAGGATAAGTTGTAAGCGCTTTATTCGACTCGATAACGGTTCCGTTTGACATATCCATAATAGCGGCATCGGTATATGTTCCACCAGTATCAATGCCCAGTCCCAGATACATTACATTCCTCCTCTGCAACTTCTATGGCTGGTCTTCTCTCATCTACTTCAGTCCCTGTCTCTAACATTTCTAGCCAACCTTACCTCTGCTTTCTCACAACCCTGAGAGCCAGAAATAATTTCAAAGGCAAAAACCTTTTTCAAAAAAGATCTTACAGTTTTTACTTTGCGGCTTTTATAATGGAAAAGGATGGAGAAGACCCAATCGTCTTAACTCCGCCCTTCTGGAGGCTAGAATATGGTTTTTACTTGCTTGTGGATGTTTTTCTGTTTTTTCTGGATTTTACAGGTTTTATGGAGATTTCTCTTATTTTAGGCTCTGAATTCTATTATTAAACATTCTGTCCAGATTTTTATCGAAATGGGGGAGGTGATATCACCCCATTACGGAGAGTTTACCCCATTATCTGTTTCTGAAGTTCCGGACCAAGTTCCTTTACGGTGTTCACCATTGCCTGGACAGTGGACAGTGGTCCTCCTGGTGGGATTTCACAGCCAGTGGATAGAATATACTTGGACTGGTACCCGTTCTCCTTGAGTACAGGCATTACGTTTTGGAGCAGGTTCCTGGTGTCGTCCTTGACTTTCTGCACGCCGGCTGCAGAGCCGTCCATGAACTCAACAGGGTTTACTTCTCCCATCATACAGCAGATGTCTCCATACTTGGGGATGAGGTCTGCATAGTTCTGGGATCCCTTTTCCTTTGATTTCTCGTAGTAGGCGTAGCTGTACAGGGAGGTTCCGAACTTCTTTATCTGGGTCTCGAAGTGCACGGCATCAGCACAGTTGTGGATTACGTATGGCTGGTTGTACTGCTTGAAAATCGGGATGTGCTGGTCGAAGACGAACTTGCCGTCGAACTTCCAGTAGTCCTGTTCGCTCATGATGACGTTGTTTGACCAGAGGTTGTCGATACAGAGAGAGTCACAGGCTCCTTCACTGAAGAAGAGCTCTGAGAGCTGGCAGATGTAGTCGGTACATTTCTGGACTGCTTCAAGGACAACATCAGGCTGGGTCTTCATGTCCATAAGGACGCGGTCTGCACCCATCAGCTGGGTAAGGGTAAGGAGTGGGCCCTCATGGAAACCGACGAAGGGGGTGTTGAGTTCCTTGTTGAGTTTTTCTTTTGCCATCTTTGAGGCCATGACCAGTTCGTAGCCGCGGGTGCCTTCCTTAAGTTCGGGGACCTCAATCTTCTCATAGTCTTTAATGTGCCCTTCGGAGGACGGAGTGTCGTCTTCGGGGTATTTGATCTTACATCCGAAGTCAGCGGATGTAGCTGAAAGGTCGGCAAGGCCCACGAACATGTCCAGGTCCAGGTACTTTGAACCAAGGAATGCGCTCTGGGTGAAAGCTTCTGCGTTTGTGGCATAGTCCCTGTAGTTGACTCCGGCAAACTTCCTGAGCACACCACAGGCAAGCGGGTAGACAGGCAGGCGGTCGACCTTCTTGTCGGACATGGCGGATACGGTCCTGTCGATGTGGGTCATTTCCTCCTTGCTCTTTACACCGATGCTTTCGAATTCTTCCTTGATCTTGTTTGCAGTTTCAAGCCCGATGTCGACCTTTTCGGAGACTACCTTCTTTGCGAGGATTTCCCTGTATTTGATCTTTCCAAGGTTGACCTTCACTTCGCTCCACCTTGCGTCTTTGGGCTCAAGTTCTTTTACGGCTTCGGATGCCCAGGCGCTTGCGTGCATTGCATCAGGGTGGGTTGAGTCAGCCCCGATTCCCGTGGCATACTCTTCGGAAACAGGGGCACCTCCTACCATTACAACCATGGAGTCGCGTATGCCTTCTTCCTGGAGGATTTCAATGACCTTTTCCATATTGGTCATGGTTGTGGTCATCAGGGCACTCATTGAGATCAGGTCGACTTTGTTCTCTTTTGCGGTTTCGATAAACTTCTCGATCGGGACATCTGCTCCCAGGTCGATCATTTTGAACCCACCGGCACTGAGCATCGTCTTCACAAGGTTCTTTCCGATGTCGTGCACGTCTCCCTCAATGGTTCCTATAACACCCACTGCCTGTAGGCCTGATTCTGCTGCCTTCATGTAGGGGGTAAGGATGTCCATACCTGCATACATTGCGCCAGAGGCAAGGAGCAGGTTGGGTACGAAGGCTTCTCCCTTTTCATACTGGTCGCTGACAATTGCCATTCCTCTTGCCAGCCCATTGACGATCGCGTTGTAGGGATCAACGCCGTCATCCAGTGATTTCTGTGCAAGTTCTTCTGCAAGGTCGTCGTCTCCGTCGACGACAGCTTCCGCTAATTGGTTTAAGATATCTGCTGCCATAAAAAAACTTCCTCCATTTTTACATTTATTCCCTGGTTAACAGTAAGTAGCTCAATTAAGGCTCATTGCTCAGTAAGCCTCTGTATGACTGTTAACTTCCAATGATACATTTACTGCAAAACATATAACATAAACGCAGAGATTTGATTAACGCAGTTAACATCTCTCTTGATGCTTAATTCTGCTAATTCTCCTGATATTATAAATCCCTCTGATCCAGTACTATTTCCTGATATTGTTAACCTTCATGATCTCGTGTGGCACTCTCATTTGATCAGGGGCTTTCATCTGATCAAAGCCTTTGATTACATAATGGAAGATCATCTGGGAAAGGGGATCTTAGCGGTCAGGATATAATGGAAAAACAATGTGACGGGGAAACAATGAACCCCCTCAAAATATGAGCTGCCAGACGAAATCTATATTTTTTCCTTTTTCAGGTAAACCCTGAATGGATCTTTTTCTCGGCAGAAAGATCATCTTGGAGGAAAGCCAGGATTTGTTAATGGATTGAGTATATTTAGTGAGTTGATTAAGTAGAATTTGCAGATGTTTAAGTGGGTGCAGATGGTTAAGTGGATCGAAAAATAAGAGGCTGGAGGTCATCGGTTTCGATCCATATGCATCACGTTCTTGATAACTGTATCTCTTCATGTGCTGTAGAGTTTAATTTCCTGATGAAGCTTTCAGGCTTTCTCAAATTCGATTTCTTTTATCTCCTTTGAATTTTTCATGTAATGCAAAAAGAGGTCTTCTCCCCATTTCAGGGCTGTTTTTTCCATACTCATCATTGCATGGTTGTGGTATATCCCGTTTCTATAGAAGAGGGAAAGAGCCAGAAAATGGTCTGTTACCACACTTGAGGCTACTTTTACAGGGCAGTCGCAGACGAAGATTTTTGCATTGTCTCTGTCCAGATATTCCCTGAGGGATGTGCTGTATTCCCTTCTCAGCCTTTCGAATACCGGCTTTGTGATTATCAGAGATACGTCAGTTCCTTTTTTCACCAGTTCCACATAGGTTGACTGGTAAGCAGGATTAAAATAAGAGGAAACTTCCATAACATGGGTTGACCTGGTCAGTTTTTCTTCGATTTTCTGGGGGATTTCATACATCCTGTCAAGGTCGGGTTCGATGAATTCGCAGTGCCCTAGGTCATCTATTCGGTCCAGAAGGGGGACAGGGATTGCGCTTATATTGTGGTTCTCCCAGTAATCCATATGCTCTGAAAACACGCCAAGGGTGTTCAGAAGAGGCCTCATTTTCTTAACCACCACCTTCCCGATATCAGAAAGTTTGTAAAGATCGTCCTCATGAATGATAAGCCCCTGGCTGATGAGGATCTTGATCTGGGTCATGATCGCACTTGAAGTCACATTGAGTATGTTTTTTATATCTTCAATGTTTCGGGGTTCCTCCATCAGCAGCAAAAGAAGGTCTTTCCTTTTGTCCGAAAGGAAAAGAGTGCCCAGTAGTTCCAGTTTCATCGTAAATCTCCAGCCACTTTATTTGAACATTTTTCAACTTCGAGTATATTTAATTCACATTTCCGGTTTCAAAGTTCTTTTTTGGAAGCCTTACATGCACCGTGGTTCCCGAACCTTCCTCGCTTTCTACCCAGATTTCCCCTTCATGGGCGTTGACAATGTTTTTACAGATATAGAACCCCGATTCAAGTCCCTGGTACCTGCGGGTCATGGAATCGTCAACCTGGTAGATTCTGTGGAAAAGGTGGGGGATCAGTCTTTTATGGATGCCTGTTCCGCTGTCTTTTACGGTTATGTGGATGTTCTCTTCCTCCTCTATGGCTGTTACTTCCAGCGTCCCACCGTGAGGTGTGAACTTGATGGCATTGCCCATGAGAGTTGTGAAGAGGTCTGTCAATTTTTGCTTGTCGCCACGAATAGGCGGCAGGTTTGCAGGCAGTTCCTTTTCGACCTTCAGTTCTTTTTCATCTATCAGGAGTACCAGGTTAAGGTAAACATCCGAGAGTATCTTCTTCATCTCTACTTCGGCAAAAGAGTACTCGATCTTTCCTGCCTGTTCAAGGCTCAGGTAGAGCAGGGAATCCACCATCTGTTTCAACCGCTCCGAACTGTTGATTACGGCGTCTATAGCTTTCTGCTGCTGGTCTTCGATAGTCTCCATTGTCTCGAAATCCATAAGGTCGCTGTAATCTACCTTTATCTGGGGAAGGCTTTCAGCCATAAATTCCGCTTTTATCCTGTTAAGGGACCTGAGTTCATCATTGGCTTTTGACAGGTCTTCTGAATAGGATTTAAGGGCATCCTCAAGCTGTTTTCTCTGGATAAGCTGCCACATGCCCTGCATGAGAAGGGTTAGCTGGCGTAAGTCAGATTCATCATATGACTCATCCTTATTTCCAACTCCTGCAACTGCAACTATCCTGTCCCCGTCAAAAACCGGTACGTTCATATGGCGGGTAAGATGCACATGGTCTTTCGGATATCCCTTTTTCAGGGAACTCGGAGCTGTATAATCATTGGTTATAATGGGCTTGCGCTGCCGGATTGCCTCTCCCCAGATACCTGTTGTTTTTACCGGGTAGATAAAGCGTTTGTCTTCGATTGCACATTCTTCCATTGCGCTCTTTGACCAGGAATGCATGATCAGAGAGGTCTCATAGGCGTCCATAAAAGCGAGGTACCCGAGTTTGCTGCCTGTAAGCCTGACTGCCTCTTCGCGGGCAAAGTCTGTTATTTCTTTTAAGGAAGCTCCTGTCATCCGGTTAAGTTTTACAAGGGCTTCAAGCCGGGATTCGTTAAGTTTCTGTGCAGCTTCGGCTTTTTTGCGCTCGGTAATGTCCCTGGCAACCGAGAGGATCGTTTTCTTTCCGTCGTAATCAATAATTCTGGCGCTGACTTCAAGGGGGACAACTGTGCCGTCCTTGCAGACAGCTCCTGAATTATATACCCTGGACCCCTCGCTCCGGATCTTTTTTAGATTTTCACGGACCGAGTCCCAGTACTCGGCAGGAATGATCTCTTCGGCTTCCATTTTCAGGATCTCTTCCTTCTCGTATCCGAGCCGTTTTACCACTGCCTGGTTTACGTCCATGTAATTTTTTCCTTCGGGCTCGCGGATGTACAGCTGGTCATTGATGTTGTTGAAGACGGTCCTGAATTTGTGTTCGGATTCTTTCAGGGTCTCTTCTGCCAGCTTATGCTCAACTGCAATGGCTGCCAGCTGGGCGTTTGTTTTCATAAAGTCCAGGTCTTCTTTTTCTGGCCTATGCACTTCGCTGTAGTACATGGAAATAACACCAAGGACTTCTCCGGAGGATGAAACTAAAGGCTCTGACCAGCAGGCTTTCAATCCAGCCTCAGCTGCAAGCTCCTTGTATTCAGTCCAGTAGGGGTGTTCCATTACATTATCTACGGTTACCCTTTTTCTCAAGAAGGCTGCGGTTCCGAAGGAAGCCGCTCCAAAACCAATCTCGATTCCGTCAGTCCTCTGCCTGTAAAACTCAGGAAGTCCCGGAGCAACGCAGTAAAAGAGATGCTTTTTCTCCCGGTCAAGCAGCATTACCGAGCATATAGAGCCTGGTCTGATCTTTTCCATATTTTGAATAAGAAGGAGAAGCACTTCTTCGAGTGGAGCTCCTGAAGCCAGTTGCCCGAGCACCAGGTTCTGTCCTTTCACTATCTCTTCAGCAAGCTTGCGCTCGGTGATGTCCAGAACGATTCCCTGGTAATGGGTAATTTCTCCTTTTTCGTTCCTTTTGATGAGGGTCCTGTCATCTATGTATCGTACTTTTCCTGATTTTGTCAGGACCCGATGCTCCTAGGTGCAGTCCTTATATCCTTCTCTGGAAAACTTTGCCACTTCGGCGCGGATTCTTTCACGGTCTTCAGGGTGTATCAGGTCTTCAAACTTTATTTTTCCAGAGGTGAAATCTTCAGTGGTGTATTCCAGCTTTGTGATATTTTCAGAGACAAATTCAACGGGCCAGCCCTCTTCTGGCTTACACAGAAATACAAACACGGGGCTGCTCTTGATGATGTTTTTTAATTCATTCTTCTTTTTCAGCGCCTTTTGCATCGACTCTTCGGCCTTTTTGCGCTGGGTAGCATCGCAGAGAGTGCCCTGGTAATGGCTAACTTTTCCGTCTTCGTCTCTCCTGATCAGGACCTTGACCTCAGCCCAGCGCGTTTCTCCCGAAGCTGTCACTATTCTGTATTCCTGTGTCAGCTCAGTGCATCCCTTTTCCGAGCATCCGGCAATCTCAGATTTTACCCTTTCAATATCCTCAGGATGGACAATGTCAAGATACCGGATATTTCCGGAGATGAAGTTTTCAACTGCGTAGCCGAACTGCCAGACGTTTTCCGTGATAAGTTCCACAGGCCAGTTCCCTGTTGATTTGCACAAAAAAATAACTATAGGGCTGCTATTTATAAGCGATTCCAGATTTATATCGAATTGTTTCATCGATCCAATTCCTTCATTTTAATTTTATGGATTACCCATTTCCATGAACTATAGACTTGAAATGTTGACCTGTTCAGGGTTAAGGGAACAAACTCTACGTAAACCACTGGTTTTGAGCTACTATAATGTTAAGGGTACGGGATATACCTGCAAAAGTGCTTTAAGGCGGGTTTCCACTTCCATGGCTGAGTGCCCTGAGAATTTTCTGTTTTGGGACTCAGGAGTTGCCTGTATTTAAAAAACTGAGTTCTTTTCAAATAAAATGGAAGTACTGGCTTATTTATCTTTTTATTCTTTTATTTTTTTTATTTTTCATCTATACTTATATTAGCTTAAATTTCATTTCTTTTTATTTTCGATTTTTTTTCTCTACTTCTCTTGTAATTCTCTTCAGTCTTTGATCAACCGGGATATTATTTTAAAACATCAACAATGTAAAGATGGACTGCCTGATTTTTCTTTACAACAACTTTATTTTCAGTAAGAATCTCTGAACAGCCCTTCTTTCTTGAGAAAAGACGTTTTCAGTTCCCAGTAAAGGGAGTTTATGGAAAGACGTATTTTTTTACAAACCCTGTTTTCTACACAAATTGTAGGTAATACCTTAAGCAATTCTATGTTTTTCTATGATTCATACTTAATCCTATATACTATACTTAGACGACAAAATCATGGTTTATTTCTTATTTTGAGCTTCGGTTTTCTGGATACATTTATATATCCCCCTTGTCTATATAGATTCTGTACGATTCATTAGTAACTCCTCAGGGGGCTTATTTATTACCAAGGATAAACGAAAAGTCCAGTTTACCGGAAATTCTACCTATATAGTGTCCCTTCCCATTAAATGGGTCCGAGATATAGGGATTGAGGCCGGAGACACACTTACTCTTACACCCATGCCTAACAAAACCCTGCTGGTTTCTTCCAGTGTGGTTTCAAAAGAACATTCTGCCCTTAAGGCAACTATAGATTACCTTCACTCCGATAGTGCGGAAAACAACCTGAGAATCCTTATTTCACATTATCTGGTAGGTTATGACGTAATCAGGTTGACCACTAAAAAGGGTTTCAGCGCCTATGACCGCAAGTTTATAAAGGACTCTGTGCGCCAGAAACTTATAGGTCTGGAACTTGTGGAAGAATCTAGAAACGAGCTTGTCTTCCAGTGCCTCCTGAACTACAACGACCTTCCTCTAAGCCGTGTAATCAAAAACATGTATGGGCTTGTTCTTTCCATGCTTGAGGACTCCATGACCGCCCTTCGGGACCATAATGTGGAGATCGCAGAGGACGTCATCCAGAGAGATGATGATGTGGATCGTTTCTACCTTCTCTCAGTCCGTCAGCTAAAGGCTTCAATTGAGGATATCGAACTTTCAGAAAAAATAGGAATCAGGCACCCGCGGGAATGTCTTGGGTACAGGCTTATTACCAAGAGCATAGAGCGTGTAGGAGATCATGCTGTCCGGATCGCTAGGAATGTACTTAAGATGGACTCCGGAATCAGTGCCGATGACCCTATTTTCAAGATGGCTGAACTCTCCCAGAAAGTTTTTGAGAGCTCAATATATTCAATGCAGGAAGAAGACCTCCAGGCTATAAACAAAATCGTTGTTGAAGCCAAAAAAGTTTCCCAGTTTGGAGTTTCTCTTGAAACCAAAGGCGAAGACGGCTCTGGCAATATCGAGCTCAGCATGGTTCTCGAGAGCCTGCGGAGGGTTTCGGAATACAGCGCTGATATCGCAGAAGTTGCCCTCAACATGAATATAAAGCAGGTCTGAACCCCGAATTGCGACTCGCCCGAATTGCGATTCGGGAGTACGCGGTCCTTTTCGCTGCGCTCAAGAGGACTAATTATGGGCAACTCATTTTTTTAATTTTTTTTGCTTCTCTTAAGAAGACGAATTGAATGAAGGATCGCCAGACAGGCTGGCTGGGGCACTTAATGGCAGTGAATTAGAAACGTTTTCCAGGGTTAAGGAAAGGATTTTCTCGGGTCAGGAGGAGCATTTTTTCCTTTCTCCTTTTTTCTATTTGGCATGAAAGTACCTCTGATTTCGCACTCCGGACCCTCATTCATAATTTCTGATTATGTTGGAAGCAAATATCACATTTTTGTCCTGTCAAATTGAAGCCAGGGTTCGGAAAATTAAAGATGCTATAGAAGACTCAACACTGCACTTTCACAAGACCTATGGCAAAAAATAGGAAATGAAGAATAAACCTACTCCAGGCTCAACATAAAGCTTGACTAAGAGGATATCCTGTTGAGATAAACAATGGCAAAGAGTCCGGCATTTATGGTTACAATGTTTGGAGTATAAATAAGGGTAACCACGAGTTAAAAGACTATTAATTACATTCAGGTGGAACCATTTTATATTTTATGGAGTCGTTACTCAATGCTTCCCATAAAATTTTAATCTATTTCTTTCCCTCACTAAAAACTTTTGAGTATCTGCTATCTTTAAATCATTAATTGTATCCTTTCTTATTTCTTCGTTTTGTGAAATATTCAATTTATCTTTTGCCACGTACGCATCGTTTTCTCTAGCTGATTTGAAAAGCTTACTCATTATTTCAGATGTTTTATCATTGCCTTTTATGATCTTAATATCTGATACAATCATCAATTTAAATTTTGCACGTGTAAGGGCTACATTTAGGAGGCGAACATCATCAAAGATTCTAGAATCATCTGATTGCTTCGCGACTATAGAAATAATTATAATATCTTTCTCGTTTCCTTGGAAAGAATGGATAGTGTTTACTGAGACTCCTTTTTCAATGAATCTTTCTAACGCTTTGACCATCGTTGATATCTGATACCTAAAAGGTGAGAGCACACCAATTGTTTTTGGATCTATTTTGTTATCTTCTACCAAAACTTTAAGCAATTTGTCAATGTTCTCAACTTCGTAGTCGTTTTTTGCAGAGTGGCTGTTTGAGAAATTTATCCATTTCATTGAACCTGAACTATCAACCCAGCATATAGGAGCCTTATTTATTAACTTTCTTTCATAGGGATCCAGATTTTTTGTTGCTTTTACGTTCTCAAAGGGAGTAGACCTATTTTGCACTGATTCTGAAGTCTTTATTCCTCCAAGGTCACTGTAAATCATATCAGACACAATATCTGATATCTGAGGGGCCATACGATACTGCTCATGCAACATATTACATTTTTGGGGATACATTCTCCAGAGTTTTTCAAACAGACTTTCTCGAACCCAGTCCGAGCAATTTTCGTCTGAAACCACAGGCGGAAGCTGTCTGTGATCACCAATGAGAATAAATTTCTTTCCCAAAACAAGAGCCAGGAGTGTCTGTGAGACTGTCGCAGCTCCTGCTTCGTCTACGATAACCACATCAAAAAGATCATTTGAGTCAGTGACCGCTTTATAAGCACTCGCTAGGGTGGAACCTACAATTTTTTTCCTCCGGATTTCGCTTCTTATAAGCGTTCCAGTAAGCGTCAGTGACAAAATATCTTCAGTTACTTTGAAGTCCCCTGCACCTATCCTGCATATCAAGTTTTCATCTAGTTTTTCTCTCTTTACCACCGACATTAAGGCATTGTCAATTGCAACATTCATCCATGATGCTAGCAGTACTCTTTCTCCATTGGCCGTAAATCTTTCACAAAGCTCACTGATTATGGTCGTTTTACCAGTACCGGGAGGTCCCAGAATCAAGTGGAAATCTTCAGCCCCAAGCGCCTTTTTTGCAGCTTCCTTCTGGAAAGAATTCAGCTTAGGACTAATAGTCTCAATAACATCCTTGTATTGAGCAGGCTGATGAGTACCAAATAATATTGATTTTAGAGCTGGGTGCTGACCTAAAAGTATCTCTTTAAGAATCCTGATCTGCCTGTTTACAATCTCTACAGGTGGAACGGTTTCCATCGTATATTCTTTTGTAGAATCAAGTTCAGGATCTTCCTCAAATATCAACGTAAAATCAGTTATTGATTCGCACCTTACACACGTCCCCAAAGTATAGTTTACTTTGAATATTTTGTTCTCTCTGATTACAAAAGGACTATACTTCCTTTCAATATACTTTAGGCTCTCTTTTCTAACCCTCAAATCCACGTAATAAAAGTTCTTTGCCTTAATTCTTTTATAATTAAGTGCAATCACATCCACTCTAACAAAAGTTTGTTTTTCCTTTTCCATTAAGGTTTTTTCTTTTTCCAGCCAATCAATTAACTGCAATACTTTTTCTTCGGTCAAAGATGGAAAACTAACTCCATTTACCACATTTTTCCCAAGATCCATTTTAAGAATACCTCTTTAAAAAAAGGACTTCGGTTTGATTATATATACGTTTTTATTTTATCTTCTTCACATTCTATATTTTGCCAAACATTTCATAAAAATAATTGATGGCTTGGAAATTTACGACATAAAATTTAATTTTTTTTAATTCTGGACTAAATAATATATACCTTTGAATCTGTTAAAAATCCCACACAAACATAATTATAACATTTGTCTTTCGTTGTTTTCGATAATTTTCAAGTATCACTACGCTTATTATCTAAAAATGATTAAGCGAATAATTACGTTTTCCAAGAGTTCGACAGAATTATAAAATAAACAAAAGATGGAGGTTCACTTCATCCCTAAAACTAAAGACAGACTTTCGTGAACTTCCTAGATGTCCAGTATAAAAATAATCAATGAAACAACTCAAGAAAATAAATCACATCCAATCATTTATTAAATTCTAATAAAGATTTCTATTATTTTATTTTCTTTTGCAGATAATCACTCAATCTTTTTAGACGCTTTAATATACAAGCATATTCTTACATTTCTCATATCGGTGTCAAAAAGACTTGACATACCCTGTTGGCTTTTTAAGTAAACATGCCCTTTTATTAAGTGTCCTAACACTGAGGGACTCCATTTAAACCCACAAGGAGCATTATGTTTTTTTTGGCAATGTTTTTTTAGATTTTTCAGTGAGTACAGTTGTGTTCCACATACATTACATTTAAGTAACTCAAAATAATCTTTTTCAAATTCTGAAAAAACTTCTTCGTTAAGATACCATGCCTTTAGTTTATCTGAATAAAAGTGGTTGCTTTTCAAATGCTGATCTAATTGACAGAAAAAGTCATTGCATAGTGGGCAGTAATGCGAATTAAAAATGTGAGGCTTTATATAGTCAACTTCGAATCTTTCACTGCAATATTTACATTTAGGATGTTTTTCCACGTATTGATCCATATTAGAGAAATATTTCTTACACGTTGGGCAGTATGGATGTTCTTCTCTTATGTGTAACCGAACATCTTTGAAATACCTGTGACAGAAACGACACTTGTGAGTACTATCCATATGATTTCTTAAATGAATATGAGTACTAAATAGTGTCTTACAATATTCGCACTGTGGGTGTTCTATAATGTGTTCATCATACTCTTTCTCACCAAAAAACCACTTTGCGCATAAATTACAATATGAATGCTGTTTCATATGCTCTGATATTGGATGGAAATATGAGTGACAAACAGGACACTTATGTGTTTTCCTGTGTAATTGCAGATCTGTTTCTAAATTGAACCTATTTTTACAATATTCACATTGTGGATGTTCTAGAAGATGTTCATTGTATTCTTCTTCATCCAAAAACCACTTTTTACATAAATTACAAAAAGAATGTTGTATCATATGTTCCGAAATTGGATGAAAATATGAATGACACAGAGAACATTCATGATTTTTTAAGTGAATCCGCAGTTTCTTTTCGGAACTAAATCCTTCTTTACAGTACTTACATTTTGGGTGACTTTGAATATGTTCCGAATATTGATCTAAGTCTGTAAAATATCGGTCACATATCTTACAAAACTGTTTGAAATCCATGTTTGAAGGAGCTGATAGATCATAGGATAAACATTGATGGCAATAGCCATTTGAAGAAAGAAAATTTCCACATCTTCTACATTTATTCATAGAAATTCCTGCGATCTCAAAGTATTTAACTTAATGTGAAAGTTCGCCATAAATATGTCTCCTCATTCCTACAAACGAAGATCCATTAAGTAAAATGAAATATTTCCAATATTATTCGTTTGAGGTATGAAAACATAGTATTATCTTTCTCAATGTTTTAAGACTTTCTTATTACTCAGCAGGATAGACGAAGCACAGCAAGCTATTCTTCTCAGAGCGTGTCTTAAAATTAAGTTTGATTCTACAATTGGGTCCGGACTTACGCATTCGAACTGAAAAATGGTAACCTTAAATAATTAAATGCCTAAAATGCAATTTTTTAAAATGATGCCTAATGTATTCTATTTTTATACATTAGGCGAGTAAGCCCGATGTAGTAAATTTACGATATGAATTTGAAATTAACGTTGCCTATTGTCCAATTGTAGAAATGGTTTGAATTTTAATACACGCTCTAAGGCTTAAAATTCCATCTTCATCTCTGTCGAAACGTTGTTGTTGTTTTTCACCGGATCTGCTGAGGATAGTAGCAATCAAAAAACGTTTGTGGCTATCTAAACCGCAAGATTTGTTTATTTCTCCTGCCAATTTACATTACCCCATATTTTATATGGGCAGTGTGATTGCCTCGAAGGCAATTTGGCATCCGTGATTAAAGTCACATTTGAGCCTTCGATGGCAATTCAATGGTTAGTTTTTTGACGGCTTCGAAGAGCCAAAGAAAAGACAACCTTCCTGTCCTAAGGTAATGATGGAGTTAATATCCAAAAAAGGTAAGTGAAAAGGACTTTCATTGTTTGGGCATGTTATTCGAAGAATTTCATGTGCGTTTTTCACACAACTGCCTTACGGAACTGATATGTCCCGAGGAGAACCATGATTCCGGCTCCTGCTGCGAGTCCAAGGATTCCGTATACAGGGATCGTTCCTTCAAAAAGCATTCTTGTGCTGTCTATGGCATAGCTGACAGGATTGAGTCTGGCAAGTGCCTTCAACCAGGCAGGCATGACTTCGTAGGGCATAAGCGCACTGCTTGTGAAAAAGAGCGGCATGCTGATCATGCTGTTCACAGCTGCATAGCTGTCATGGTCATTTAAGTATAGACCTATCATAGTTGAGAGCGCAGAGAAAAATACCGAAAACAGAAACAGGGTCAGATATATCAGAACTATATTTATCGGGTTCAGTACTCTTACCCCAAGGAGCGTAGCCATCAGGAGGATCACAGTTGCCTGCAGCAGGCCCCTTACGCTGATAAAGAGGATTTTTCCGTACAGCAGGCTTTCACGCGGGGAGGGCATGGCGAGGAACTTATTCAAAAAGCCCAGTATTTTATCAAAAATCATAAGTGATCCTCCCTGCAGGGAGGAAAAGAGAGTAGTCATGACAAGGATTCCAGGGGTGATAAACTCAAGGTAGTTATCAGTAAATTTTGTGGGCAGGGCAAGCCCGACAAATACCAGCCAGGCTGCAGGCATTATAAGTGAAGAAATAACGGTAATCCTTCCTCTGAGCCATTTTACGAGGTCCCTTTCAAAATAGTAGAATACTGCTCTCATTATCTTCGCCTCAGAAGGTTTCTAAACTGGGTTGAATTAAACCCTGCCTGCTCTTCAGGAGTTTTGACTTTTTCGAGGAAAACGTCATTGAGAGATGCATTTTCTCCTATTGAACTTACAAGGTTTTCAGGAGAGCCAACAACTGCTATTCTGCCTTTGTCAATAATAGCAACCCTGTTGCAGTACTTTTCTGCCTCTTCAAGGTAATGAGTGGTCATGAATATGGTCATCCCTTCGGCTTTTAGCATCCTGATATGTTCCCAGATTTTCCTTCTTCCGCTTATATCCAGGCCGAGGGTGGGTTCGTCCAGGAACAGGACTTCAGGCTCGTGCACAAGCGCCTGAGCAAGTTCCAGGCGCCTTCTCATTCCACCTGAGTATGTTTTTACAAGGTCACCGGCGCGGTCCGAAAGGGCCATCATTTCAAGCACTTCATCAACTTTTGAGTTTCGGTTCGGAATCCCATAGAGTTTTGCATAAAGCAGCACATTTTCCCTGCCCGTGAGCTTTCGGTCCACTGCCATGTCCTGGGGGACATAGCTTATCTTTGACCTTACTTTTTTTGAGTCCCTTACAACATCATACCCGCAGACCTTTGCAGTTCCGCTGCTTGGTTTTATCAGGGTTGTAAGCATCATGACTGTCGTACTTTTGCCTGCCCCGTTGGGCCCCAGGAGGCCAAAGATCTCGTTTCCCACATCGAGGTCGATATTATCAACAGCAAGCAGGTTTCCGAAGGATCTGGATAATTTTTTTATTTCTATCACAGGTATCCCCTTGCAATCGCATAAACAGGCCTTAAACCTGAGGTATAATAAATTCCACTTGTGTACATATTGTAAAGAAGCTTTATGGTCACAATACTTATGGCAGCAAAAATACAGACCGTGACCATTGCCTTATCAAATTCCGAAAACTTCAGTTTTTTGAGGTATGTCCTGTCCGGATTTGCCCGGAAAGCCCGGCTCTGGATTGAAACTGCAAGGGTGCCAGTCCTCCTTACACAGTTTGAGAGAGTCGGAGTCAGTATATTAAGGGACGTTTTTACGATCCCTGACCCGAACCTTTTCGGATTAAAACCCCTGAGTCTCTGGACTGTTACTACAGTAACCACTTCAGTGATTATTATTGGCAGGAACCGGACTGCTGTTACCACCATAAAGGCCACGCTGTAAGGGACCCTGAGCCCCACAAGCCCGTTTAGCATATCCCTTGAGTCCGTGGTCCAGCACATCAACAGTCCAAGGGACAGGATTGAAGCCGACCTTAAGCCCTGAATTGCGCCGTGCCGGAGCCCTTCCTCATATACGAAAAGCCCTCCGTTTGTCAGCCAGCCCAGAACCGGAAAATCAGGCTGGATTATGGTAAAAATCACGGTCCTTGGAAGCTGGGAATAAAAAAGAGCCTGAGAGTAGATAGTCCCCCAGATCAAAAGCACGAGTAGTAGAGTCAGGGTTTTGAGCTTTATTGCTGGCATCCTTGCAAGCGCAAATCCCGAAAGTACGATCAGAAACAACAAAAACATGGTTTTGGGATTGTCCAGGGTTACTGCGACAAAAGCAGTGGAGATCAGAACCAGTATCTTTGCCCGTGGGTCCATCCTGTGAATGATTGTGTCTTTAATCGTTGGTTCTGCAATTGATCTGGCACCTATCATATTATCACTTCAGGGTTTCTACAGGTCAGCATCTTATCACTTCACATTTTATCCCTTCAACATTTACCACTTCAGAATTTATCACTTCAGAATTTATCACTTCAGAAGTTCTACGGGTCAGCATTTCCACAAGTTCCGTGACCGAAAAGGCGTCCACTCCCAGATAGTTCGCAATCTCAACAACCGGGGGCTGGGTAAGGGAGGCTTTCCTGAGGATCTCGATGTTCTTTATGACCTCTCTTCCCTTTCCATCTGCTATAATCCGGCCCTCATTCATCACAAGGATTCTTGTAGCATAGAGCATTGCAATTTCTATATCATGGGTACAGAAAACCAGGGTGGAATGGTTATTTTTGAAATAATCCATCATCTGTTCTATATTTACTCTATCCTGCCCTGTTGTAGGTTCATCAAGGAGAATGATTTCAGGATTTATGGAAAGTACCGAGGCAACGGCTGTCCTGAGCCTCTGCCCCCGGCTCAGGGACTGGGGGAGATCCTGCTTGAGGTTTAGAATTGACATGGCTTCAAGCGAGGTCCTTGCCCTTTCCTCGATATTCTTATACTTTAACTGAACAGGTCCGAATCTCGCTTCTTCCTCAGCTGAATCACAGAAGAGCATAAGGTCAGGGTTCTGGAATACGAACCCGACTCTACCTGCAAAAGAATACGGGTTTCTGGGTTTTGTGTCCTCTCCGAGGACCTTTACACTTCCTTTGTATGGTTTGAGCATGGCTGCAAGGTTCAAAAGCAGGGTTGATTTGCCTGAGCCATTTGTACCCATGACTGCAACTCTTTCGCCTTTACGGATTTCCAGATTTATGCCTTTAAGTACCATCCTGTTTTTTTCATATCCGGACCACATATCCCGGATAGATATTATAGAGTCATTATTTCCTATAGGACCATTATTTTCTATAGAATCATTATTTTCGGGAGAGCCAGCTCGTGCTTCTGATTGCGCTTCTGATTGTGCTTCAGTATCTTCTCCCGGGTCCGGAAAGAGCTGAGGAGTTTTCATATTTTCTTTAAAGTTTTTCCTGTTCAGCACGGCAAGAGCTTCCCTGACACTGAGGGGACTTGCCCTTATTCCCAGTCTGTGGCAGAATTCAACGGGCTCAGGAACCCGAAGTCCCAGCCTGTGAAAGACCGCCAGATTATCAAAAGCTTTTGAAGCGGGCTGGTCAAAGATTATTTTTCCGCCATCCATTATGACAATCCTATCTACAAAGGATGCAAGATCATGCAGCCGGTGCTCAACCAGCAGAATGGTCATCTTCAGTTTCCTGTTAAGTTCTCTCACAGTATTCAGGACTTCCAGGGTGCCCATCGGGTCCATCTGGCTTACAGGCTCATCCATGGCAAGGATTTCAGGCATCATAGCAAGCATGCTTGCAATGCAGATCCTCTGTTTCTGCCCCCCCGAAAGCGAATTCGTGGAATCCAGGCGGTGTCCGGACATCCCTACCATCCGAAGGGCTTCTTCTATCTTTTTATCAATTTCTTCCCTCTCCAGGCAGAGGTTTTCTGGCCCAAAGGCTACTTCGTCCTCAACGGTCGTAGAAAATATCTGGTCATCGGGGTTCTGGAAAACAAGGCCTACACCTCTTGAAAGCTCCATCTGGTTTGAATCTCTGGTGTCTATCCCGTTGATCCGGATGCTGCCTGAAAATATTCCTCCGGATTCATGGGGAATTATGCCATTAAGGGTTTTTAGTAAAGTGCTCTTCCCGCAGCCTGTAGGTCCTGTCAGGAGGACGAATTCCCCCTCCTCTATTTTCAGATTGACCCCTTTTAATGTCGGTTCCGTTCTTCCGGGATAGGTGTACCACAGGTCTTTTATCTCTATCATTGTACCACCTTTATTCTGCTCCACTGTACCACTTTATTTCTCCTCATTGTGCCACCTTATTCTGCCTCACTGTACCACCTTTATTCTGCCCGCCACCTTTATTCCGCCACCTTTATTCCGCCACCTTCTTCAGCCTCTTTCCGAGGCTTATTCCAAACCAGGCTCCAATGAAAGTGTAGAGGAAGCCGTCGATCAGGATGTTTGCCATAATATACCAGTCGCTGTAGAACAGCCTGTAGAGCACCATCCAGACACTGAAGGACGCATACCCGCTGGCCATATCGGCAATTCCGCAGACAACCCCCATTCTGAATCTGTTTTCCGGGGCCGGGTTTTTACCGGTAATCCCTGCAGCATACATCAGAACCTCCAGAACTACCGCGCTCAGGGACAATGTTATGAAAGTAATCGGGGTGAAACTCCCGGTTATAAAGCCTCCAAGCAGGAACCTGACCATCATAAAAAGGCTTACAACTCCGGGTTTTGGAATCAGGACAACGAGAGAGGCAATGAGCATGTAAAGGAGAATCTCGTGGAAGAGCCCTGTAAACAGGAAACTGAAAGGCCCGAATACTGCATGGGACAGCTCCCACAGAATTGTCATAGGCAGGTTTATGGCTGCAAAAGAAACAGTGCCAAAAAGGGCAATTAGCACAAGGTTACGGGTCTTAAACCTGTCCATTATCTCTTTTGATCTTGAAAAGAAGAGGCTTACTGCAGTCAGTCCAAGTAAAGAGGAGACGAGAGTAATTATTATGGATCCCCATTTCCTGGAGATTGCAGTTATTTTTTGATCCCGTGTTACTGCAACCCAGTCGCTGCCTGTGAGCTTTACCTTTACTCTTAGAAGGTACTCTCCTCCCATCGCATCCTCAGATATATAGAGGGGGAGGCTTACCAGCGAACTTGAACCCGGAGCAAGTGTTACAGTGGCATAGCACAGGGTATCGGCGTTCATTCCCATAATGGCAGGCTTAAAAGCTTTTACCGGCTCTCCGGTCTTAATGTCGAGGACATCATATGTAATTATAACAGGGACCGTACTGTCTCCATTGTTGGTAATTTCCACTCCTATGTAGGTTGAAGTGAGTTCCTCTCTATTGATCTGGAGGTCTGTAACCTTCAGCAGCCTTTTGAGAGCAGGCGAGGTTTCCCGGATGACCAGGGTGCTGGCAGGATGACTCGGGTCTCCATATCCGTCCTCATCCGATGGTACTGTAAGTCCGGATACTGCTATTTCTTCTGCGATTTCCTCTTTCGAAGCAACCTTAAGCCGGGTCCTGCGCACAATGGTATGCTTATTTCCTTCAACCTCAACAACTGCAGTTGCAGTTATGTTATAGGTCCCGGGGGAAATGTCAGCAGGCACATAAAAATCAACGAGCCTGTACCAGTCTTCGTACTCGGTCTGAAGTGAAAAGGAATGGACAGGAGTATCCCGGAGCACAAAACCCTCAGGTAAATCAAGTTCCATTGTCACATTCATATTTCCGTCATAATAGCTCTCAAAAAAAAGGTATGCAGAAAGGTTGCTGCCTCCGACTGCAAGACCGCTTCCCTCCACCCCATGTGGGGCCTGAATCATGAATGTGGTCATATCTTCAGGTTTGAATTCCTCGGCTGTTGCGGGTTGTATTGCCAGCACCAGTACAAGGAAGAAAAAAACTATGTTTTTCATTCCGCAACCCTTTTCACTTGAGGATTTTTCGGATTTCCTGCATCTTCTTATCCCAGTCAGGGACATCTTCAAAGCTCATGATGTCCACAGCTCCTCCCTGAAACTCTCCCTCTCCTGCCAGCTCTTCCATCCAGCTTTCGATCTCAAGGTAAGAGTTTTTCAGGTCTTCAAACACCTGCGGGTCAGGGTTCCAGAGCCCTCTTGACTGCGCTTCAAGGAGCCTGCGAGACATTTCCTCAAGAGCGTAGGGATTGTTCTTTTCAAAGAACCTGCGCATTTCTTCATCAAGCACAAAAGCCTTTGTGATATCATCAAAGATCCAGTCATCCACTTCCTGAGTAGAAGCTTCCCAGCCGTAGACTCTTCCGACTCTCTTCGAAATGTCCTGTGCGCCCTTGTACCCGTGCTGTCTCATCCCTTCGATCCATTTCGGGTTTAAAAGCCTGGTTCTTACGACCCTTCGCAGTTCATCGGCCATGTCCCGGACTTCGACATGCTGCGGTTCTCTTGTATCCCCAAAATAGACCTTCACGTCCCTGCCCGAAGCCTGTTTGGCGGCAGCCGTGAGCCCTCCGTGGACTCCAAAGTAACAGCAGCAGCCAAGGAGGTCGTACTCATCACTGACTACTTTGTTAAAGGTAGCGTCAACCGTCTTGAGGTTTGAAGCAAGCTGGGTGTGGGCTTCCTGGCCCTTTACGTCTTTTCCATATGCATATCCGTTCCAGTAAAGGAAGATGTCTGCCAGGTCCTTTTCGTCCTTCCAGGCACTCGCATAGACTGCAAGCTGCACCCCTGCGGAATAGGTCCCGGGTTTGCTTGAAAAGATCCTTAAAGTAGCTTCTCTGGAATCCGCTCCTTCCTCAATCATCCTGTGGCTGTGTTTTCGTGGGTAGTTCATGTCCTCAGGTTCATCAAGCGAAGCCACAGCCTGGATTGCCTCATCTATAACCTCCAGGCAGTTCGGGAAATTGTCCCTGAGGATTCCGGAGATCCTGATAGTAACATCAATCCTGGGCCTTCCTAACTCTTCAAGGGGAATAATAGAGAACCCCTTAAGGCGCCCATTGCCAAGCCAGAGCGGTTCAACCCCTAGCAGGCTCATTATCTGGGCCATGCCCTCTCCATCAGCCCACATGATGTCGTTTGCCATCCAGTAAAATGCTACGTTTTCAGGATAACGGCCCTCCTCTTTGAGGTGTTTATCAATCAAAACCCCGGAGAGCTGCTGTCCCACTCTCCAGGCAGCTTTTGTCGGGACCCGTTTTGGGTCAAGAGAATAAAAATTCCTGCCAGTTGGCAGCACGTCATCCCTTCCACGCATGATCAGGCCCGAAGGTCCAGCCGGGATATACCCTCCTTCAAAACCATGTAAAAGAGCTTCAATCTCCAGAGATGCATCTATTCTGGACTCAAGGTCAAGAATCCTTTCACAGATTGCAGCAGCGATCCTGGAATAGTCGGGGTTTATACTCTGTTCTGTAAAACTCTGTTCTGTAAAACTCTGTTCTGTAAAACTCTGTTCTCCGGAATCCTGTCCTATAATACCCGTTTCTGTAAAATTCTGCCCGGCAAAAATCTCTTTGATTATGCTGGTCGGCTCTTTTTCCGGGTTACTTATGAATGTCCTGATGAAATCTTTTGAAAACGAATCAATCTCCTCAAGCCTCTGGCCATTTGACTTCCCATTTGCTGAAATCAGGCTCTGGTCAGAGATCAGTTCGTCAAGGTCAAGTCCTAGAAGCCCTGCAATCAGCCTCCGGATCGAAACCCTGTTCCCTGCACTTTCCTGGTCATCGTACCTTAAAATCGAGTTTATGAACTCAACTTTTTTCTCGCCCTCGGGGAGCTGCCCGAAGATGTGCATCCCGTTGTGGATCTGGCTGTTCCTTATCCTTCCGAGAGCTTCATGCGCTTTCCTTATAATTTCCTCAAAAGGAGTCTGGTGGTCAGCTTTTATTTCGGAATCCAGGTTTGATTTTTTAATCTCGTCAAGGATCAGGTGCTTCAAGGCATGTGCTCGTCCCTTGTCATATTTTACCTGTTCGTATTCCCCGAGCAGCCTGTCAAGTTCTTCAAGGCTTCCATAAAGCCCTCCCGAGGTCATGACCGTCTGCATATGGTCAATAAGGTAGGCAAGGCTCCGGCGTTTGGCAATGGTGCCCTCCGGGGGATTGTCAGAATTGTAGATGTAGAGATGGGGAATAGTTCCGATTCCGATATCAGGATAACAGTCTCCTGAAAGCCCCACCCCTTTTCCGGGCAGGAACTCAAGGTTTCCGTGGGTCCCTACATGTACGAGCACATCAGCTCCAAAGGTGTTTTCAAGGTACCTGTAGGTAGCAAGGTACTGATGGGTTGGCGGAACGTCAGGGTCGTGCAGGATCTTGCAGACTTTTCCATCACATCTGGCACCTGCACATCCTCGCTTTGGCTGCACACAGACAACAGCATTTCCATACTGTACCCCGGTCACAACGATTTTGTTTTCATAGACCATTGCAGCAGGAATGCCGTTGCCTTCTTCCCCAGGCGGGTTTCCCCATCCCTCGATCATCCTCTGCCTTACATTCGGGCTCAGGGTATTGAAAAATTGTTCATAATCTTCTTTTTCCACAAAAGCCAGAACCCCTCCGTTCTTTACGATTTCATTTATGGGGGTCCATCTAAACTCGGAAATTGCTTTTCTGTTGAGGATAGTTTCAATAAGTTCCCTGCCGTCCAGGGGAGAGTTGACCGCATAGCCTGCTTCCTGCATCCGGTTTAATATCCTTGCCACGCTTTCAAGGGAATCAAGGTTTGCAGCATCCCCAACCGAGCCTTCAACCCCTGTGCAGGGCCTGTTGTGCAGGATAAAAGCAACCTTTCTCCGGTTAACCGGTTTTTTCCGAAGGGTTATCCATTTAAGGACCCTGGATGCAAGTTTTGAGCAGCGCTCCGGGATGGGGGCACGCCCTATGTAATTTCCTTCCTTTTTGCCTGCACCTATTATAATGGGCTCAATTACGCCCTCAAACTCAGGCAGAGCCACGCCCCATCCGATCTCAGTGCTTAAACCCTGTGACTCCTGCCATTGTTCTAATGTGATGTAGTGGGAAATGACAGGCTGGAAAACAGGGACGTCAAGGTTCTGTAAAAGTTCGACGCCTTTTGCTGCACATGAGCTTTTATCTTCTTTGTTTTTATTGCTCATTATGAAAAATGGGGAGAGTTTCACAAGAGCGTCTATGACGGTTTTTCCGTTTTCCATAAAGTAATCTTCAATGACCTCATTCATGCCCCTGCTTCCAAGTTCTTTATCTTTTAACGAATAAGCAAAAACGGGAACAACAGAAAGTCCCAGGGTTTCGAAATCTCTTATGAGGGTCTTTTCAATCTCAAGGTCATTGTTTACCCAGGAAGTCCTGGAAATGAGCAGCCCCACGGTTTTGTCCTTCAGGGGCCCGTACCAGTTCAGGTACTCCCGGAGGCTTGAGAACATTTCCCTAGCATCCGGGTGATAGAGCCCGTCCCATGGAATCTTTTCCGGGGGTTTTACTTCAATCTCAGTTCCACAAACCTCTTTTGAGATGTAGCACAGCATATTTCCAAAGTTTTCTTTCCCTCCGTATATTATGTAAGAAAAACATGTGGCTGCGATCTCAAGTTTCACGGAAGAAAGGGTGAAACTGGAGGGGTCGCTTCCCACACAGATTACGGGTATCCTTGTTTTTAAGGGTTCGAGCCTTTCATAGAATTCTTCCCAGAAAGGATTGGCTATATGGTAAATAAAGACGGCATCAGCCTGCTCACATGCAGAAAGCACCTTCTCAGCTTCTTCAGGGTTTTCTTCCAGGATTTTTGAGTAGTAAGCCTCGAGCTCTATTCCCTGTTCCTCTGCTGCTTCAAGAAGAGTAGGAATGTATGAATTCCAGGTTACTGAAACAATTTTCATTTTTTCCTCCTCATGTCAGGATATGCACTCTATATTCTCCGAGCACTGTGCCGTCATCAAGCCTTGCAGGGGCTTCTAAGGCTGCGATATACCTTCCATCAGAAGATATGTCAGCAGATACCGTAATTCCTTCGGTTCCGTAAATCTGGCTGAGCCTGGAACTTGCACCTCCGCTTTTTGAGACGTCAAAGACATAGACCCCGTGAACGCTTCTGTCCTCGGTTACCAGGTTCTGGGCAAGGGGGATCACAAGATAGCGGTCATTCCGTGCACATTCCCCTGCATAGCCGTCAAGTCTCCATTTCCACAGCAGATTGCCGTCATAATCATAGGCAAAGAGGCTGTTCCCGCTGGGGTGTTCAAAAGGAGCATCCTTATTTTTATCTTTGGAGAAAGTGCTCCCGATTGAAAAGATCAGGGTGTCGTTGACGATGTAAGCATAATTCGCACTGCCGTAGATGGGGACTCCACTTACGACTATCGGGGTTGAGATGTTCTGCTGCCATGTAATCTCAGGAACCCCTGTCTCAATGATCCGGGAATTATTGAATAAAAAGGCCCGGCCATCACTTGTCATTGTTATTATCTGTTCCCCGTCAGGAGTAATCTGTGTGCTGTACCAGATTGCAGAATAGTCAAAGAACGGTTCAACTGGTGGGATTTTGTAGCTCCAGTGCTCTTCTCCCGTATTTCCTTTCAGGACATGCACGGTCCCATCTTGCCATTTATCTGCCTTTGTAAAACAGGTGGTGCCAAAAGCGGCGTATTCTCCGTCAGGAGTGGCATCAATCCATGTAACCCCCGAGTCCATGAGTTCGGATTCGGGGAATTTCCAGCGCAAGTTGCCTTCAGGGTCAAAGGAATAAACCCTTCCGAGGTACTTGTATTTCTCACCTATATAGCCGCAGGCCCTGCTGGCAGCGACATAAATATTCCCGTTCGAATCAAGTTTTATCTTTTTCATTGCAGGCATGTACTTGAGGTCTGAACCCAGATCCTCACTTGCCCCAAATTTCCATATTTCGGTGCCATTGAGGTCAAAACAATAGATCAAAGCATCCGGGCTCTCTTCTCCTACAATAAGGCGCTTGCTGTCCTCTGAAAACTCTATGTCCGCGATTCTCGCATCCGATATCCCTTTAACAAGCTGCTTTTCCCATACTTTATCACCTGTTGCAAGCTCTATAAGTTTCAGAGAACCTCCATGAGTTCCAATGGCAAGATAACTATTGTCAGGAGAGAATTTCGTTACACCTTTTATATTCGTGGAGGTTTTTTCGATGGGTCCGGGAGTTACAGCCTCAAGCTCTATGGTGTACTCCTCTTTCAATGCCGGTTTTTCAGGAGCATAGACCTCCAGAGCACCGGATGTCCCCAAACCCGTTATCACCTCAAACCTGTACCGGGTTTCAGGGTTCCAGTCAAAAGCTGCAAAGGCCTGATCTTCGGTTTTTTCAATCTCCAGAGAAGCCACCGGGTTGTTGTCCGAAGAAATCCTTATCTCTGAGATATCCACCTCATTTTTCAGGGTTAGCAGGGCTCCGGTCCTTGAGAAAACTACCGAGTCTATGGGTACCCCGGATTCGGAATTACTTATTTCCTGCGTATCCTGTATCCCTGATCCCGAAGCCTGGACCGATCCGCTGCTGCCGGGCTCCTGGTTTTTTTCAGCACATCCTGCAGTCATTAAAGCCAGTATAAGCAGGGCTATCAAAAGTTTCCATTTCATTTTCTCACCTGACAATTATTAACCTGTGTTTTCCGGTTACATCCCCATTTTCGAGCTGCAGAGGGACTTCAACTGCGGCTACGGTGCAGTCCGAAGAAATTGCAGCATCCGCAACAACCCCTTCGGTATTGAAGGTCCAGAGCAGCTTTGAATTCCCATTCCCGGATTTCCGGTTCCCAAAGGCATGGACCCCATGGACCTGAGTATTGCCTGAGGACGTATCTTTTCCGACTGGCAGGACAAAGAACCTCATATCCGGAGAGAAGAAGATCCCTGCACAGCGTCCTCCCAGGCTATAAGCCCAGGAAACTTCTCCTGTTTCTGCATCGCATGATATGAGGGAATTTTCAAGGGGGTGTGCCATGGGGATTTTATCGGGGTAGTAGGCAGGAAGTGTAGCTCCTGTAAGGTAGAGTACCTCATTTTCGGCAGCAATTTTTGCATTTTCGCCATAAGTATAGATGACACTTCCTTCAAGCTCCTCCGGAGTTGTCACATTGGACTGCCATTCATCGGAGTACCACTCTGATTCGCCGTCTCCTGGCCTTTTCATCTCAGAGTCATAAAAAAGGTATTTTCTTCCGTCCCCTGTATAGGCCGTTACCCTGGACCCGTCATCCGAAACATCAAGTCCGTGCCAGATGGCCGTAGAAACAAAATAAGGCATGAAAGGCGGAATTTCGTATTTCCAGCGGAGATTTCCGCTTTCATCCACAGAGTAGACGACTGCCTCCATTTCAAGGGAATTTGTCCAGTCCCCTGTTGAAAAAACCACATTTTTCCCATCCAGGCTTGAATCAATCCAGTTAACACTCCGGGCGTAATTTTCTGCCGCAGGGAGTTTCCAGGCAAGAGTGCCTTCGGGGCTGAACCTGTATACCCTTGAAGCAAGTCCGTATCGGGAATCTTTCCAGTATCTGCCTGCCGCAATGTACACAGCATCATCAGCAGCCGTTATCCCGTATATGCAGGGCTGGTATTTCGGATTGGGGTTGGTCCCCAGATCATCTGCAGTCCTGTATGTCCGGATCTCCTCGCCTGTGCCGGTATCCAGGGAATATATGTAGCCCTCAGCACTTCTCTCCCCCGCGAGCAGGTACTTTCCGTCTTTTGAGAATGCGAGATCTGAAATGTTTCCTTTGAGGGCTTTTTTCCAGAGCACCTTTTTTTCCGGCACGTCAATAACTGTAAGGTTCGAGCCTGTCCCTACAGCCACATATTTCCCATCCGGGGCATACCTTACACAGTCCTGGACACCCGACCTTCCTTCCAGAATATTCTCCGGGGTCACATCTCCAAGCTCATACTCCCAGTAAAGATATGGTGAAGCTTTTTCATGAGGCGTTATATTTGCCTGATTCGGCTCGCTGCTTGCACTCTCTCCCACGTTTTCGTTAGCTTCATCTGAAGATATGGATTCGGAAGACATTACATCGGAAGATATGCATCCTGAACAGACTAAAAAAACAAGTGTAAATATGAGCATCAACGCAAAACTACTTTTTTTCATTTTCAGGCTCCTCTGGTTTTCAGGCTCCTCTGGTTTTCAGGCTCCTTTGATTCATTTTATGATTGGCCGTAAATCTTCAGGTCTGATATTTTCAAAACGTTCCTGTACCGGGTACTGTTGTCTCCAAGACCTGCACTCACGCTTAAAACCTTAATATTTTCAGCAGGACCGCAGTATCTGGTATAATCCTCAAAGAGATCTCTTTCAACCAGACTCATAGGAATCCCTGCGATTACAACAGAAGGAGAAAAACGCCGCCGGTTTTCCTTATCCCGGTAATAATCCCCCTCCGATTGTGGATTCATGCTCCCTGCAGCAACATAGTAAATTGACTTATGGTCGCTGAATGTGATCTTTAACCATAGGCTAAAGTTGTCCAGATCTTCGCCATTCCAGTTCCAGGAAATTTTTCCCGGAGACAGGCTTACATCTTTATCCCACACACCTTCTCCGGTCAGGGAAGGGTTTTGAGTATCAAGATAAAGTTCGTTGCCTCTGCAGCTGAGAAAGTCTCCTTCAAGGTTGCATTCATCATCGAAATTTTCCTCGTATGCTATCTTTTCAGCAGACGTGGTTTGAAAATACAATATTGCCAGAACTGCAAGAAGCAGGAACATAAATCCCCAAACGGTATTTCTTCCTGGCTGCATGAACTTTATTCATTGTCTAATAGTTAATAAGTATTTCGAAATAAATTTATATTTTACAAATATAGTTATACTTTTTTACAAGATATGGTTACTAATTAGGAAGAATTTTAAAAATTATATTTTCAAAAAATAAATTAAAAATTTTCGCAGTAATCAATGAATATCACTTTTTGAGTATGTTGCTTTGATTTTTCGATATCCTCCGTCTGTATGATGAATCTGTCTCTCAAATGCAAAATACTGCAAAGTCAAAAATGTATTGTGTTTGTGTATCTTTTTCACAGAAGTCTAAGTTGTTTTGTGCCATTTAAAAGCGAAAGGGTTATTTAGTACTATTAATATCCTATTTCTTATGACTTATATTGATAATAATAATAATATTTTACAAATCTTGCGTGTGTCTTTTTTTCTATTAATGCTTTTATGTATCATTATTCCTGCTGAATGTGCTATTGAACAACGAGGGCCACTCGTAAGTATTGCAGGGGGAGATCATCACATTCTCAATGGAGAAAACTGCCCCGGGTTTTATTATTCAACCACTTCCGGAACATACTATGAGTCACTGGAACTTTCTTTTTCAGAGGACGGATTTATTGAAACAGGAGATGCGGTCTATACTTCAAAAATCAGTTCCGGTTCGACTGCTTTTTTCGGGAAGAAATATAAGGTTCTTGAGGATGGGCTGCTTAGCGAAAGCCTGGTGAGCTACGGAAGCCGTGATCTTCAACAGGGTAATGATTTTGATCTTGGAAATGGCTATAAACTGGTGCTTCAGGGGATAAATGGGGATTATGCCCTGCTTGAGTTTCAGAAAAATTTTGTCCCTATTACTACGGAATCCGTAGAAGAAGGATCAAAATTTAACTTCAAGACAAGGATAGAAGGCACGGAATATGTGATTCTGGAAGGAACTCTGGACAAGGTTCTTGATAGTAAGGACCCCGTTGTGCGCCTTACAAGCGTAAACCGGTATTCAGATACGCCTCTCAAGGTCGAAACAGGAGATGAATACGGCAAGTTCGAAGTCACTGCGGTTACGAGTAAATATATTGAGTTGAAAAACAGAATGCCTATCAGGTTGCAGTTCGGAGATTATGTTTCCATCCTTGATGACCTGATCGATTTCAGGGTTGCTGATAATGTGTATCGGGCATGTTCTTACAACATGACCAGGGATACTATCAAATCGTATAAGATCAGGGGCACATCCCTGGCTGTAAACCGCTCGGATTCCTCTCCTGATTCCTGCACCTGGACAGCTGATTCTTTTGGTATGCTTTTTTACGATCCTGAGTACAATCTCAGTACAGAAAGCCTTGAACTTTCCCTTGATGCCGGAAATGATTGGATCCCTGAAGGGGGTCTGGTTTATGAATCCCTGCCTGTTAAGGTCGCATATAAAAACCCGGAGATGAGGGATTACGGGGAAGACTGGTTTAATGAAGGATATTCCGTGCTTGGCTGGAACGGTGGAAAATGTGCATCTCTCGGTAGTGACCGTGGTATTGTAAATATCCTTCTGGATGAGGATGAGAAACTCCTCCATCCGGGCGAAGAATATGACCTGAAAGAAGGGTATACCCTGAAAGTCACCGATCTGGATTCTGATAATGCCTGTCTGACTGTTTTCAGGAACAACCTCCCGGTTTATTCAAGCATAATTTCTCCCGGTAAGTCGGCAGATCTGGGTACTCACACCCTTCTCTACACAAAGGAGCTAAATGGGGTTGAAGTGCCTCTCTTTTCGGTATATGTTGACAGCGTCATACAGGGAGAGGAACTCTCTGCTGTTAATCTGAAATACCTTCTGCATTTTTCTGACAGCCCACTTGGACTGGATTATGGGAAGGAGTTCGGAGAGCTTACTGTTGTTGAGACCTATCCGAAAATCAGGCTCGAAAATAAACATGCTGTCTGGGCTGGTTCGGAAATCGAGGTAACGGAAGAAATCCGGATTGGCCGGTTTGAAAAGAAGACCTCAGGGAATCTCTACGTGACCTTTTACCCTTTCATGAACAGGGTGGAAAATGTGGAATCCATTCTTCCTTCTTCCACTCTCCTGTCCATACCTGTCATGAGTATTGAAGAATACCTGGTCGGAATCTGATACAATTTCTTGAGGTGAAACCATGAGGGACCACAACATCACGATCTACCCTTTTTCCGCTATAGTCGGGCAGGAAAAAATGAAAAAAGCCCTGGTCTTAAATCTTATCAACCCTAAAGTGGGAGGGGTGCTGATCAGGGGGGAAAAAGGAACTGCCAAATCAACTGCAGTCCGGGCGCTTGCCAATCTCCTGCCTGAAATCGAGGTGGTTGAAGGCTGCAAGTTCAAATGCAATCCTAATAATAGAAACGAACTGTGTGAAGAGTGCTTTGAAAAACTAAAAGCAGGGACCCTGAGAATTTCTCCGGTAAAAATGAAAGTTGCGGACCTGCCTGTAAGTGCCACTGAAGACCGGGTTGTCGGGACCCTTGATATCGAACATGCCATCAAAACAGGGGAAAAGCGCTTTGAGCCCGGAGTGCTTGCAATGGCCCACAGGGGCATCCTGTATGTGGATGAGATTAACCTTCTCGATGACCACCTTGTAGATGTGCTCCTGGACTCTGCGGCAATGGGGGTAAACACTATTGAAAGAGAGGGGATCTCCTACTCCCATCCTGCTAACTTTGTGCTCGTAGGTACCATGAACCCTGAAGAAGGGGAACTGCGGCCGCAGTTGCTGGACCGGTTTGGTTTATGTGTGGATATAAAAGGCATCAGTGACGTGTCCCGGAGAGTTGAACTTATAAAATACAGGCTCAGTTATGAGGCAGACCCTGAAGCTTTTGCAGCAAACTGGCTGGCTTCCGAAACCGAGCTTTGCGGGCAGATTCTTCTGGCGCAGAAACTACTTTCCGATGTCAGGATTTCAGATGACCTGCTTGAATTGATCAGCCAGATCTGTATTGACATGGGAGTGGACGGGCACAGGGCAGACCTCACCATGATGAAGACCTCACTCACGCTTGCAGCTTTTTACGGAAGAACTGAAGTAACCGAGGAAGATGTCCGGGAGGCTGCAGGGCTTACTCTTTCTCACCGCATGCGCAGAAAGCCTTTTGATAATCAACCCGAAAAACAGGATAAACTGGACGACATTATTGAGAAACATAAGGAAAAGCAGAAGGAAAAACTGAAAAATCAAGACGAAAAACCGAAAAACGATGACCGCAAAGAGAAAGATAAGCACGAGCAGCAAAATAAAGAATCGAATGAAGATCCGGATCAGCAGCACAAACAAGCTGAAGGTCATCACCAGGAAGAGCCCGAAGATCAGAATGCAGAGCAACCGGATGCTTCTTCGGAAACCACTTCTGAAATAGGGGAAAACTATCAGGTAAAACAATTGTCTCCTGAATTTCGCAGAGCCCAGCGAAACGGATCCGGCAGGCGCAGCAAGACCCTGACCCGGTCTAAAAAAGGCAGGTATATAAAAAGTTCAATTCCTCATGAAAAAACCACGGACCTTGCTTTTGATGCCACCTTAAGGGCAGCTGCTCCCTTCCAGCTTACGCGGGAAAAGAATGGCAATTCCGTAGCAATTCATGAATCCGATTTCAGGGAAAAAACACGGGAGAAAAAAATAGGCAACCTTGTACTCTTTGTGGTTGATGCCAGCGGTTCTATGGGAGCTCGCCAGCGAATGGTTGCTTCCAAAGGGGCAGTCCTTTCAATGCTTATGGACGCCTACCAGAAACGCGACAAAGTGGGACTTATCGCTTTTAAAGGGGATAGTGCGGAACTGTTGCTGCCTCCTACATCCAGTATAGAACTGGCTCAAAAGTATTTGCAGGAAATGCCTACGGGTGGAAAGACGCCTCTTTCGCAAGGCCTTGTAAAAGGGTATGAGGTCATAAAAACCGAACTCCTGCGTGATCCCGATACCTGTCCTTTTATGGTTCTGATCTCTGACGGCAGGGCCAATGTCAGTATGAATGGAGAATCTCCTCTCCAGGAAACAAAAACAGTAGCTTCCCGGTTAAGAGATGAAGGCATACAATCTGCTGTAATCGACACGGAAAACAGCATGATCAAATTCGGGCTTGCACAGCAGATTTCTACAGCCCTTGGAGCCACATACCTGACCCTTGAAAATTTAAAGTCAGATTCTATAGTCAATGCGGTTCGAGCTTCAGCTCCGTTTGATCTCCGGTCACCTTCAGGTGATTTTTCAGTTTGAGTCCTTTTTTTCAGTTTGAGTCCTTTTTGATTGCCTATTTTCGGACCTGACAACCTTTTTCAAAATAGGGTTTTATTTCTCCAAAATACAACAAAAGCTATATGTCTATCTAAAGCTGTAAACCATGCCTATGGATTTTCAGATCTTGGATGCAGATTACCAAATCGTCAATGACAGCGGGCCTGTCATCCGCCTCTTTGGCAGGGGAGCGGACGGAAAAAGTGTATGCTGCTTTGTCCCGGATTTTGAGCCTTACTTTTATCTCAAGGCCTCTGGAGACCTGCACGCTGTAGCAAGGCTTATAAAAGATACTTTTGAGCAGGTCAAAAAGGTCGAAATTGTCGAAAAATTTGAACCTGTAGGATACCAGAAAACAAAGAAAGAAATGCTCAGGATTACTACCCGCCTGCCAAGGGATGTGCCTGAGATAAGGGACGAGATTCTGAAGATCCGGGATGTTTTGAGAGCCGAAGGGGACTGGCAGATTTATGAAAGTGATATTCTCTTCAGAAACCGTTTTTTAATTGACAGGAACCTTGGGGGCATGGTCTGGGTTTCTGCAGAAGGGCAGCCAGTAGACCCCCCTCGATACTTCAGGACAGGTTCTGCAGGCAGTTCCCACTGCGAAAACTTTGCATGTGATTCGTCAATCCTTGCATCCGGGCTAAAGAGGGTTGAAAGCCTGGCAATTGCTCCTTTGAAGTATCTCTCTTTTGATATTGAGTGCCTGCCCCTTGACGGGGGGATGCCTTCTCCTGACGTCTCCCCCATAATCATGATCAGCTTTTCCTTCGAGCCCGAATATAAAGGGCATAAAACCCTTATTCTGCTGGCAAAACCTGCTGAAGGTATGGACGGGGATGTTATTCCATGCAGGGACGAAACCGAGATGTTAAACCGGTTTTTTGAGATTCTTTGCGAATATGACCCTGACATTGTTGCAGGGTATAACCACCAGGACTTCGATATTCCTTATATCACGGACAGGGTCAAAGCCCTTACTGCAAAAGGGGAAGTGATCAATCCGGTTGTTGGCAGGGACGGCAGCCAGATAGGTTATAGAAGGTTCGGGCTCATTACCCGGACTGAACTGAAAGGAAGGGTGGTCGTGGATGCCCTTCCTCTTATAAGGAGAGCTTTCAGCCTGAAGCAGTATACCCTGAGAGTCGTTTCAAAAGAACTTCTGAACCGTGAAAAACTTGATGTTGCTCCGATGGAGATGGAAGAGTACTGGAATGATTCCGGGGATAAATTCCGAAAATTTGTTGATTATTCACGCAGGGACTCCGAGCTTGCCCTGGAGCTTGTCCTTGAGCTGAGGCTCCTTGATAAATACATTGCTCTTGCCCAGGTAAGCGGGTGCCTGCTCCAGGAGATTGTTGACGGAGGCCAGACTTCCATGGTTGAGACTCTTCTCCTCAGGGAATTCGGGCTGAAGGACAGGGTTATTCTTCCAAAACCAGGGGACGAGCTTTCGTCTGAAAGGTACGATATGAGTTCGGACTTGAAAGGTGGGGAGGTACTGGAACCGAAGAAGGGCCTTCTGGAAAATGTGCTGATCCTTGACTACAAGTCTCTTTATCCGACCATCATGATGGCTCACAACCTGTGTTACACAACTGTTGTGACTCGAGACAGGCCTGATGGGAGAACTATCACGCCTCCTTCGGGGGGAGAATTCGTGCCTCCTGAAGTATTCAGGGGTATTGTGCCTTCCATTCTTGAAGACCTGCTTAACCAGAGGGGAGAGACAAAGAAAAGGATGAAGCGGGCTTCGGATGAAAACGAGTATCGTGTGCTTGATGCCACCCAGCTCGCCCTGAAAATCCTGCTGAACAGTTTTTACGGCTATTCGGGGTATGCCCGGGCAAGGCTCTACAGCCTGACGCTTGCAAACGCCGTAACCAGTTTTGGAAGAAGCAATATCCTGAATACACGGGACCTTATCAACAATACTATAGGAAAAATCGTTCTCAGAGGTTCGGCAGCTTTACTTCTCGAAGAAGCAGGGGAACTTTCCTCTCAGGACAGAATTGTCGAACTGTCAGTTGCTTATGGGGATACGGACAGTGTTTTTGTGCACTGCAGTTCAGGGGGAGATATCTCCCTTGAAGATGTCAGTCTTGTAGGGAACCGGCTTTCAGAGATTGTTTCGGCTTCTCTGCCTGACCCGATGGAGCTCGAGTTCGAATCTGTTGCAAAACGCGCCCTTCTCATTGCAAAGAAACGCTATGCACTCTGGCTGTTTGAACCCAAAAATTCCGGCTGGGAAGACAAAATCAAGGTCAAAGGCATGGAAACCGTGCGCAGGGACTGGTGCGAACTGACTTCAATAACTCTTAACAGGGTTCTTGAGCTTGTGCTTATAGAGGGCGATGTTGACCAGGCTGTAGAACACGTCCGTAAGGTGGTCAACGATGTCAGAAACCTTGACCCTGGAAAAGATGCCGAGCTTATTGAAAAGCTTGTCCTGACCCGGACCCTTACCCGGAAAACTGAAAGCTACAAAAACAAGCAGCCACACCTGACCGTTGTAGAAAATCTGAGGAAGCGGACCGGGGTCATGCCTTCGATAGGGACAAGGATTCCTTTTGTTATCATCGCAGGAAAAGGCCTCTTTGTTGAGCGGGCCGAGGATCCCGATTATGTCCGGGAGCGCAATGTGCCTATAGATGTGGATTACTATATTAAGAAGCAGATCCTGCCCCCCGTGGAACGCATTCTGGGGGTTTTCGGAGTCAAAATGTCTTCCCTTGACTTTGATTCTAAGCAGAAGGGCCTTTTTGATTTTGAAGTGAAGAGACCTGAAGTGAAAAAGCAGGAAAAAGAAAAAGTCTCCTCTCAAAAGGAGGCCGAAGGGATAGTACAGGAAGAGAAAATCCAGTGCCCGGAAAACGGGCGTGCAGAGCAGCGTTCCCTGTTCGATTTCTGACGCCCGAATTGCGACTCGCCCGAATTGCGCCTCGCCCGAATTGCGCCTCGGGAGTACGCGGTCCGTTTCACTCGCTTCGCTCGCTCAAGCAGACTAATTTATAGTTTATCGCAGTGAGCTTCTCTTAAGAGGACTGAATTACAAATATCTCTGATCCATACAACTTTATTCACTATACCGGGTCGTTCTTGCCACGCTCGACGCACGGCTCGGGGTTAAGGAAAATATCTATCTGGCTGACAGGCCGTCCCAAGCGCCGTGGTATCTGACCCTTTACCATACATTCTGGCCCTCTGTTTTATGTCCTGTTTTTTATCGGGTATTATTTCCTGTTTTTTTTTATCGGGTATTTGGCAACATGTTTTGAAGGTTATGACTGTGGTATTATATTTCTTTTATATCTTTACTATATAGTAAAACAGTTTAATTGATACTTATTTTTTATATATACTACAATACATTATATGTGGAGAATATTTATATATCTCTCTCCTTTTATAATCACTTATACTGGAACTAACTTTAATAACTATAGATTGATGATTTATCCTCATTTATTTTATGGAGTATGTGTAACATGGCGAATAAATTCAAAGCATACACAATCCTCACATTACTGGTGATCGGGCTTGTGTTTATGGGAATTGGATGTACCGGGAATGAAAATGGTGAAGGCTCTTCCTCGGTTCAGGATATTTCTCTGAAAGGTTCAGACACAGTTCTTCCCCTTGCTCAGGCTGAAGCTGAAGAATTTATGACTGAATTTCCTGAAAAGAGTGTGACAGTTACCGGGGGCGGGTCCGGAGTTGGGATTGCTGCGCTCATTGATGGAGGGGTGGACATTGCTACTGCATCCAGAGAAATGAAAGCTGATGAAATCGAAGCTGCTAAAGCAAATGGCATCAATCCGGTGGAGCACACTATTGCCATTGATGGCATTTCAGTGGTTGTAAACTCCAATAATCCTGTTTCTGAACTTACCTTTGACCAGCTACGCGGCATCTACAATGGGAGCATCAGCAACTGGAAGGATGTTGGTGGCGAGGACAGGCCTATTGTGGTGATTTCTAGAGACAGCAGTTCCGGAACTTATGAATATTTCAAGGAAGCCGTGTTGCTTGGGGACGAGTACCGGCCTGATGCCCTTACCCAGCCTGCTACAGGGGGAATTGTGGGCGAGGTCACTCAGAACTCCAACGCAATCGGATACATGGGCGTTGCATACCTCGATGAGAGCGTAAAGGCCCTGAGCCTGGATGGTGGAAACGGCTCTGAATACCCAAGCTCTGAAAACATCATCAGTGGTGCATACCCACTTTCAAGGCCTCTCTACTTCTATACCAACGGGGAGCCCTCGGGCCTCACAAAGGAATTCATCGACTATGTGATGAGTGAGGACGGGCAGAGCCTGGTGCTTGAAGTCGGGTACTTTCCGATAAACCAGTAAAATCGGATAAACAATTCCAAGGGAATACTATGCTCAACAGAAAGTATAAGGAAAAAACGATCGAATCGGTGCTTTTCTCAGTAAGTGCCCTTACTGTCGTCATCCTTTTCCTTATATGCCTCTTTTTATTCAGGGACGGTTTACTTCTTTTTAAAGCTACGTCTCTTCTGGACTTTCTTACAGGGAAGTTCTGGTACCCGACATCCGTAAACAGACAGTTCGGGTTATTGCCTCTGTTTTTCGGTTCACTTCTTGTTACTGCCGGAGCAATTCTTTTTGCTGTGCCTCTGGGGATTGCTTCTGCAATCTATATTTCCGAGATTGCGCACCCAAAGGTTGCGGATTTCCTTAAGCCCTTTATCGAGATCCTGGCAGGTATTCCTTCGGTTGTATTCGGGTTCTTCGGGCTTGTTGTACTGGTCCCGTTTGTGCGGACTGCCTTTAACCTGCCTACGGGACAAACTGCTCTTACAGGCTCCATTATGCTCGGGATTATGGCGCTTCCCACGATAATTACTATTTCAGAGGATGCCATAAGTTCTGTTCCCAGCACTCTCAAGCAAGGTTCGCTTGCTCTTGGGGCCACAAGATGGCAGACTATATACAAGGTCATAATCCCTGCAGCCCTTTCCGGAATTTCCGCAGCTGTAATGCTTGGTATAGGGAGAGCTATAGGGGAGACAATGACTGTCATGATGGTTACCGGAAATACTGCAATAATTCCTTCTTTTCCCGGAGGCATTCTGGACCCTGTGAGGACAATGACTGCCACAATCGCACTTGAGATGGGGGAGGTTCCCCAGGGAAGTACTCACTTTCATGCCCTCTTTGCGGTTGGGTCTGTACTTTTCATCATAACTTTCCTGATCAACCTGATTGCGGATTCAATTAAAAAGCGATACAGGTTCAAGGTGGACTGAGCATGGGATTGAATGCAAGAACAAGTGAAAAAATTGCCTTTGCACTGCTCAGGCTTGCAACACTGATGGTAGCAGGGTTTGTGCTGATTATCCTTGCCTATATTGTTTACAATGGGTACAGTGTAATTAGCATTGAGTTCCTTACCGAGATGCCCAGAAGGATGATGACGCAAGGTGGGATCTATCCTGCAATCGTGGGCACTTTAACTCTTATCCTCGGGTCAATGGCTGTGGCTCTTCCCATGGGGATTCTGGCTGCCATCTACCTCAACGAGTACGCAGGAGAAACCCGAACTACCTGGCTTATAGAAATGGCAATTAATAATCTTGCAGGAACTCCATCTGTGGTGTTCGGGCTTTTCGGGCTGGCACTGTTTGTTAAATACTTTGGGTTTGGCCCTTCTATACTTTCGGCCTCTCTCACCCTTTCTCTCCTGATCATCCCGGTGATTATCCGTTCCAGCCAGGAAGCCCTGATTACAGTCCCTAAAGAGTACCGGGAATCCTCTCTTGCGCTTGGGATCAGCAAATGGCAGACCATAAGGCATGTGGTCCTGCCGGCAGCTATTCCGGGAATTGTTACAGGTTCCATCCTGAGTATTGGGAGGGTTGCAGGGGAAACGGCTCCTATTCTTCTTACGGGCGCAGCTTACTACCTGCCAAGGTTGCCTGACTCGATCTATTCCCAGTTCATGGCCCTTCCCTACCATCTCTTCGTGCTGGCTACCGCCGGGACAAACATTGCCCAAACCAGGCCCCTTCAGTATGGGACGGCTCTGGTCCTGTTGATGATTGTGCTGGGCTTAAACCTTATAGCGGTTCTGATCCGCAGGCATTACAGGCAAAAATTGAAAATTTGATTTAAGTTTTGTTAATAACGTATCAGGGTTTATATGATAATTGAGGTCCATAAATGACTGAAGCTGTTCAAAACGTAGCTCCGCCCCAGATAGAAGTAGAAAACCTTAATCTGTGGTACGGGGAAAAGCAGGCCCTTAAGAATATCTCCATGCATATCCCCAAAAACAGCGTAACCGCTCTTATAGGCCCTTCCGGTTGCGGAAAGTCTACCTTCATCCGGTGTTTTAACAGGATGAACGATCTTATCAAAAACTGCAGGGTCGAAGGTAAAATCTCGATTGAAGGCAAGGATATCTATGGAACAGGCGTGGATGTTGTTGACCTCCGGAAACGTGTTGGAATGGTTTTCCAGAAGCCCAATCCTTTCCCAATGTCCATTTACGACAACATCGCATACGGGCCGCGTATTCATGGTATAACTAAGAAAGATCTGGATGGAGTTGTCGAGGGTGCCCTTCGTTCGGCTGCCATCTGGGATGAGACCTCAGACCGGCTCAAGTCTCCTGCCCTTTCCTTGAGTGGGGGGCAGCAGCAAAGGCTTTGTATTGCCAGGACTCTGGCAGTAAAGCCCGAAATCATTCTTTTCGATGAGCCCTGCAGTGCTCTCGATCCTATTTCAACATCAAGGATCGAAGAACTGATCATTAACCTTAAAAAAGATTATACGATAGTAATTGTAACTCATAATATGCAACAAGCGGCAAGGATTTCGGACTACACGGGCTTTTTCCTAATGGGGGAACTGATTGAGTTCGGTCAGACAAGGCAGATTTTTCAAAATCCTATGGAACAAAGCACTGAGGATTATATTACTGGTAGGTTTGGGTGATTAATATGGTTCGAGAACGATATCTAAGGCAGCTGGACCTGCTCAAGGAGTCCGTACTTTCTCTCGGGGAAATGTCTGAACTGATTTTTCACGACTCCATGGAGGCGGTTATAGACCTCAATGTCGAGCTTGCCAAAAAGACGCTTGCTCTTGAGCCGGAAGCAGATAAACTTGAGGAAGGAATCGAGGTTTCGATTTTTGACCTGCTTGCGCTTCAGCAGCCCATGGCCAGCGACCTCAGGCTTGTTGTGTCGGCGCTTAAGATGGCGGCAGACCTTAGAAGGGTCGTGGGACTTTCAATCAATATTGCCAAAATTCCCGGAAAAATCGAAGGTGGGCATGTGAAACCGCTCATCGACACCAAAAGAATGGCAGATATTACCGCAGATATGATTGCAAATTCCATCAAAGCTTTCGAGACGCGGGACCCTGAACTTGCAAGAGCGACAGCCGCCCGGGATGAAGAGGTCGATCAGATCTTTTATGCAGTCTGGGTAGAGTTAATAGAAATGATGGCTAAAGACCCAGGTATTATTTCCAAAGCCACACATTTGCTCTTCCTGATCCGCTACCTGGAAAGGATTGCAGACCACTGCTGCAACATCTGTGAGAGTGTTGTCTATCTTACGACGGCTGAACGCATTAAGTTAAACTGAAACGGCTTTCTGGCTGTTTTCCTTTATTTTTTCTTTTCCTTTTCTCCTCTGCATCTTTTTTCTTTCCTCCTCTCCTCTGCATCTTTTTTCGTTTCTGTCATTTTTGTTTTCTCTCATTTTTCTCCTTTTACTCAAGTTTTTATTTTTTCGCCCCTTCTTCTCTCTTATTTCTCAATCTTTCAGTGATGTACATGTTTTAAGTATGTTTATAAGCATATAGACGCCCATGCCTGATATTCATATCAAAAATACGAGGATTTATTATAATAATTCTCTTCAGTCTGCCGAAATCCTTATTGAGAACGGCAAAATCACTAAAATCGGAAAGGACTTCAGGGTTTCAAGTTCGGACATGGTAATAGATGCAGGGGGTGCACTTACCCTGCCTGCCGGAATTGACGTGCATGTCCATTTCAGGGAACCGGGCATGACTCTAAAGGAAAACTGGTACACAGGGTCATGCTCTGCAGCTGCCGGGGGTATTGCCACTGTTATTGACCAGCCAAACACCATACCTCCTACAACAGACAGGCGCACTTTTGAACAGAAGCTCAAACTTGCCCGGAACAAGTCAATTGTTGACTTCGGGATTAACGGCGGGGTTACGGGAAACATAGAGAAGCTCAAAGAACTCTGGAGGCTGGGAGTCACGGCTTTCGGGGAAATCTTCATGGCTGAGTCTACAGGCGGGCTAAACATCAATGAAGAAACATTTGAAGAAGCCCTGGCTGAGATCAAACGCCTCGGAGCCCTTGCTACAATCCATGCCGAGGATGAAAAGATGCGCCTTGAAATGGAACAGTTGTTGAAAGATGATGTTTCTTATGAGTACCATTCAAGGGTACGCCCAAACGAATGCGAGGCATCGGCTGTCAAGAGTGCTCTTGAACTCATTTCCAAACTCCAGGTCAGGGCACATTTCTGTCATCTAAGTACGCTTGAAGCTGTGGGAATGATCCGAAAAGAGAAATATCTTGCAAAAAGAGAAAACAAAACATCCCTTTTTACATGTGAGGTTGCTCCTCATCACCTGTTTCTCTCTACGAAGGACTGGGAGAGGCTCAGGTCTTTTGGAAAAATGAACCCTCCTCTGAGGGGAAGCCACAGCATCAAAGCGCTTGTAAATGGGCTGAATGACGGGACTATTGATATGGTGGCGTCAGACCATGCTCCACACCTTGAGTCTGAAAAGGATGTCGATATCAGGGTAGCTCCTTCCGGGGTGCCTGGGGTTGAAACCCTTATGCCTCTCATGCTTGCCGCGGTCAGAAAAAATATCCTGCCCCTTTCACAGATGATTATGGTAACAAGCAGAAACCCTGCAAAGGCTTTCGGGCTGGATCTTCAGGGAAAAGGCCGGCTTGAAGTGGGGTTTGATGCAGATCTCATTATTGTAGATCCACGCAACCTTCAACCCATAAAAGCTGAAATGCTGCACAGTAAAGCTGGCTGGACGCCTTTTGAAGGAATGGACGCGGTCTTTCCGCAATATACACTCTCCAGAGGCGAGGTAATCTGGATAGAAGAGTCCATTAATGCAAAGCAGGGAAGGGGTAAGTTCCTTGAAGGCGGCGGAACAAGGTTAGAAGAAGATGATGAAGAAAACTCTGAAGAGGCCGGATAAGATTGAGCTTCCGGAACTCTCCATTTTTTAACACTTTTTTAGTAATATTCAATTGAGTCCAGCTGGGAATGTAATAGCTCCTGATGCTTCTTTTCAAGGAACTTATATACCGCGCCGTGTGTAGCTCCGTCGAGCAGCATTTTTATGGCTGTTCGGATTATGGTGTTCTGTTCAGGGTATCCGAGTATGGATACGGTTTTTCCGTATACTGATATCTTGACATTTATCAGGCTTTCTGCAAGCTCTCTGGTTCGTCCACCTCTTCCTATAATCCTGCCTTTTACGCGCTGGAGCTCTTTTGGAGTGGTGGCGACGTCGGATAGGTCAATGATCTCAAGCATTAACATGTCATCTTCAAGGATTCCAAGGGCTTTTTCGGGACTAAAACCTCTTCCTATAGCTTTGAGGGTTTCAAGAATCCTGAATTCTTTCAATGGATCTTCCTCGCAGGTAATATCGATTTTTCCGCTGTCGCTGTCTATGTCCAGTTGACAAGCGGTTTTGTCCTCGATAAATTTCTTTGTTTCTCCTTTAGGACCAATAATTGCTCCGATTCGCTCTTTGGGAATTTTAAGATACTGAGTCATGTTGTTTCCGCCTGTATTTTTGAAAGCAGTTCTTCAGGTTTGTCTGTTATTCCATAGCGGCTGAAGAACCTGAGTATATTTTGCACGTCTCTGTAGAGAAACTCTCTGGCATTAGGGTGTTCTAGGGTCACAGACTGCCCCATGTCGATGAAAACCGGGGTCTTATCTGCCGGATCAATGAGGATATTGTATTCACTCAGGTCGGCATGGACGAGATTCGCTTCTTTATGGAGGAGGCGCATATATTCGACGATTCTGTCATAAACAAGCTTTGCTTCCTCGTTTTTCAGGTGCGTGTTCTTCAATAGGGGATAGGGCACCTTTTCTTCTCCCATGAACTCCATAATCAGAATATTTTTCTCCGCAACCAATGGCTCAGGCACTCGTATTCCTGCGCTCTTTGCACGTTTCAGGTTCTGGAATTCCTTGCGTGTCCATGCGAAAATGATGTCTCGCCTGTTATTTCTAATGTTTGTGAAGCGAGGGTCTTTCATAATATAGGCATCCATCGCCTTGAAAGTGCTGCTGGCCATTCTGTATATCTTTATTGCCAGTTCTCTTTCCTCACCTTCTGCATAGAAAACATTTGCTTCCTTTCCGGTACTGATGGCGCCCCCCAGCGCCTTTATTATGCCCTTATTGGAAAGGGTATAAAGGACTTTTAGGGTGGGCACGTCGAATACATTTTCTTCCACCTTCAGCCTGGCGGAGTCTTTCTCCCTGGCACGCGCTTTATCTTTGGCGCTGTCAAGGCGCCTTATTTTCTCGTCCTGGTCCATTACTATGTTATCCTTTCAGGTACCCTTTTCTCTCGAGCCAGTCTACCTGTGGCCTTGTGTATTTCCATATAACGTCTGCCTTTTCGTTCTGAAATTCCCATGGCACAACGATGACAACATCTCCCTCTCTAATCCAGGTTTTCTTTTTCATCGAACCCGGAATTCTCCCCATACGGATGACTCCATCTATGCAACGGAGCTTAAGACGGTTTGCACCAAGGAGACTTTCAACGGTTGCCAGAATCTCGTTATTTTCCCTGCGCGGAGTACGTATTCTTGTTACCGTCTCTTCCGTGCTGGGATTGGCTTTTGATATAGGTTTCTTTAAGTCTGCCAGTGTGATACCTCGTTATATGTAGTTTGCAATTATATTATTTTTTTATTTTTATACCCTTAAATATTCTATATCTCTTTTTTTGGGCTTTAAGGTTATTCATCGTGCCGCTTCCAACTTCCTGTTGTTATTTTAATGCTGCGCTTTTCTGCTTTCTTTTTATTCCCTTCTTATTATTATTTTTTTTCATGTGGTGTGTATGGCGACAGGTATATATACCGGATACATGGTTGTATGTCTCACACGTAAAACAAGCGTGCACCGCTCTTGAATTATTAATTCCAGGGTGGGATTCAGGAACTGAAAAAAACAAAATTTCATTATATGTTATGTTTGTTTTTCTATACAATGTTGCCTGAATGAAAATCTTTATATACTACAACTCATGTATGTATGTTTCCAGTGCCAGCATGAATATTGTTGTGTTGGTTGGTTCTCTCATAGTCATGTGGTTTGATATTTCGTCTTTTTCAAAAGAGAAATACAATGCTTTATATACTATGAGCGTGTACATATATCTCTCTCTGGCGTGGACCTCAAATCCCGCGAGAAAGTTTTCTCATAGTAATCTGGCGAAGGTTCTTCCTGTCAAGGGGGGAATTCAATACCTTTAAATACTATGAGTGAGTAACTATAATTTCCTGCATCATAAATGCAGCAATTACTACTCATTATTAATTTGGTGGAGACAGGAGTTATTTTTTTCTGTCTGACGAGGATTTGTCGGTTCGGTTAATTCTGGGTGATAGATGTTTCAACATCTATCGCGAAATGAACTAACTGAATTGCTAGTTGTTAGTGCAAGTTTCTGCGACCAAGACCTTTAAGGAACAAAGTGTGTATAACAATTCTGGTTGATCCTGCCAGAGGTTACTGCTATCGGTGTTCGCCTAAGCCATGCGAGTCATATGTTCTTCGTGAACATGGCGTACTGCTCAGTAACACGTGGATAACCTGCCCTTGGGACCGGCATAACCCCGGGAAACTGGGGATAATTCCGGATACCGCATATATGCTGGAATGCTTTATGCGTAAAATGGATTCGTCTGCCCAAGGATGGGTCTGCGGCCTATCAGGTAGTAGTGGGTGTAATGTACCTACTAGCCAACGACGGGTACGGGTTGTGAGAGCAAGAGCCCGGAGATGGATTCTGAGACATGAATCCAGGCCCTACGGGGCGCAGCAGGCGCGAAAACTTTACAATGCGGGAAACCGTGATAAGGGGACACCGAGTGCCAGCAACATTTGCTGGCTGTCCAGGTGTGTAAACTACACCTGTTAGCAAGGGCCGGGCAAGACCGGTGCCAGCCGCCGCGGTAACACCGGCGGCCCGAGTGGTGATCGTGATTATTGGGTCTAAAGGGTCCGTAGCCGGTTTGGTCAGTCCTCCGGGAAATCTGACGGCTTAACCGTTAGGCTTTCGGGGGATACTGCCAGGCTTGGAACCGGGAGAGGTAAGAGGTACTACAGGGGTAGGAGTGAAATCTTGTAATCCCTGTGGGACCACCTGTGGCGAAGGCGTCTTACCAGAACGGGTTCGACGGTGAGGGACGAAAGCTGGGGGCACGAACCGGATTAGATACCCGGGTAGTCCCAGCCGTAAACGATGCTCGCTAGGTGTCAGGCATGGCGCGACCGTGTCTGGTGCCGCAGGGAAGCCGTGAAGCGAGCCACCTGGGAAGTACGGCCGCAAGGCTGAAACTTAAAGGAATTGGCGGGGGAGCACAACAACGGGTGGAGCCTGCGGTTTAATTGGACTCAACGCCGGACAACTCACCGGGGGCGACAGCAATATGTAGGCCAAGCTGAAGACTTTGCCTGAATCGCTGAGAGGAGGTGCATGGCCGTCGCCAGTTCGTACTGTGAAGCATCCTGTTAAGTCAGGCAACGAGCGAGACCCGTGCCCACTGTTACCAGCATGTCCTCCGGGACGATGGGTACTCTGTGGGGACCGCCGGTGTTAAATCGGAGGAAGGTGCGGGCCACGGTAGGTCAGTATGCCCCGAATCTCCCGGGCTACACGCGGGCTACAATGGATGGGACAATGGGTCCCTACCCCGAAAGGGGTTGGCAATCTCACAAACCCATTCGTAGTTCGGATCGAGGGCTGTAACTCGCCCTCGTGAAGCTGGAATCCGTAGTAATCGCGTTTCAATATAGCGCGGTGAATACGTCCCTGCTCCTTGCACACACCGCCCGTCAAACCACCCGAGTGAGGTATGGGTGAGGGCACGGACTCTGTGCCGTGTTCGAACCTGAATTTCGCAAGGGGGGTTAAGTCGTAACAAGGTAGCCGTAGGGGAATCTGCGGCTGGATCACCTCCTAAGCATAAAAACAC
>NZ_JJQL01000050.1:0-3007 GCF_000979975.1 Methanosarcina sp. 1.H.A.2.2 | reverse complement strand
ATGAAGTCGTGTATAGGTGCTGTATATTGAACGCTAACTGGACCTGGTTAGGTGTAACAGGAGTTATGCTATCAGGTGGATGGCTCGGCTCAAGAGCTGATGAAGGACGTGCCAAGCTGCGATAAGCCCGGGGTAGGTGCATGGATCCAATGAACCCGGGATCTCCGAATGGGACCTCTCCATAGTGATCAGTAATGATCGGGAACGCTCCGAATTGAAACATCTCAGTAGGAGCTGGAAAAGAAATCAAACGAGATGCCGCTAGTAACGGCGAGTGAACACGGCACAGTTCAAACCGAATCCCTTCGGGGAAATGTGGTGTTGTAGGGCTGTTCAAACGTTTGGCGGCGAAACCGAACTTGCCTGGAACGGCAGACCATAGAGTGTGACAGTCACTTAGGTGTAAGCCAATAAACCGGAACATGTCCCTGAGTACCGTGCGTTGGATATCGTGCGGGAATCTGGGGGGCACCAACCTCCAAAACTAAATACTACTTGAGACCGATAGCGAAATAGTAGGGTGACCGAACGCTGAAAAGTACCCCGAGAAGGGAGGTGCAAAGTGCCTGAAACCTGATAGTGATGGAACGATACGGCATGAAAGGATCTTTGACATGAAGGAATCATTCGCGAGGATGTAGTACGAATGTCACTGCCAGTGTCGTATCTTACGTTTTGAAGAACGGGCCAGGGAGTGTATCTTGGTGGCGATGGCTAACCTTTTATCTGGGCAGCCGAAGCGAAAGCAACATGTGCGCAGCCTTCGGGCGAGGCACGACGTATACAAGTGCGTGGAGTCACCGGGGTACGACCCGAAGCCGGGTGATCTAGGCGTGGGCAGGTTGAAGCGTGGCGAAAGCTACGTGGAGGACCGCAAGCGGTTTTGATCTGCAAATCATTCGTGTGACCTGCGTCTCGTAGTGAAATGCTAATCTAACCCGGCATCCGCTGGTTCCTTCCGAAACATGTCGTAGCATGACCTGACTGGAGATCGTCGGTGGAGTAGAGCACTGATTGGCGGTTCCGGGGGAGAAATCCCTCGCCCGCCTGTCAAACTCCAAACCCACTGTCATCTGAGAAAGTCGGAGTCCGGACTACTGGGGTAAGCTTGTAGTCCGTAAGGGAGACAACCCAGCCCGTGGTTAAGGTCCCCAAGTGTCGACTAAGTGTTAACACTAAAGGGCGTCCCAAGCCCAAGACAGCTGGAAGGTTAGCTTAGAAGCAGCTACCCTTCAAAGAGTGCGTAACAGCTCACCAGTCGAGGTTTGGGGCCCCGAAAATTGACGGGGCTCAAGTCGACCACCGATACCACGGAGTACCGCAAGGTAATCTCGTAGGAAGGCGTTGTGTTCGGGCTGAAGCAGGGCTGTAAAGTCCTGTGGACCGTTCACAAACGAAAATCCTGGTAATAGTAGCAGCAAAGCAGGGTGAGAATCCCTGCCGCCGAAGGGGCCAGGTTTCCTCGGCAATGATCGTCAGCCGAGGGTTAGTCGGTCCTAAGACGTACCGTAATTCGAGTACGCCAAAAGGGAAACAGGTTAATATTCCTGTACCATTTAGCACTAAAGTCTGACGTTTTCGGGCAGGCCGAGCGGCGTCGTCGCGCCGTCTAAGCAGCGAAACCTGTGGAGAGCCGTAATGGCGAGAAGCGGGCGAATCTGTAATGGCGTAAGTCGGCTGCACCCAGGAACCCGTGAAAAGGACAGCTAAATGTCCGTACCGAGAACTGACACTGGTGCCCCTAGCTGAAAAGGCTAAGGCGTGTCGGAGTAATTCAGTTAAGGGAATTCGGCAAATTAGCTCCGTAACTTCGGGAGAAGGAGTGCCTGCTGTGTAGACAGCAGGTCGCAGTGACCAGGGGGCTCTAACTGTCTAATATCAACATAGGAGATTGCAAACCCGTAAGGGCTAGTACAATCTCTGAATCCTGCTCAGTGCAGGTACCTGAAACCCCGGTTCAACGGGAAGAAGGGCCTGTAAACAGCGGGGGTAACTATGACCCTCTTAAGGTAGCGTAGTACCTTGTCGCTTAATTGGCGACTTGCATGAATGGATCAATGAGAGCCCTACTGTCCCTAACTGGAGTCCGGTGAAGCTTACATTCTAGTGCACAGTCTAGAGACCTCTAGGGGGAAGTGAAGACCCCGTGGAGCTTTACTGCAGCCTGTCGTTGGGTTGTGGTTCTGGATGTACAGTGTAGGTAGGAGACGTCGAAGCGGGTGCGCCAGCATCCGTGGAGTCGCAATTGGGACACTACCCTTCTGGAACTACGACCCTAACTCTGCGAAGAGGACCCCGATAGGTGGGCAGTTTGCCTGGGGCGGGACGCCCTTGAAAAGATATCAAGGGCGCGCAATGGTTGACTCAAGCGGGTCGGAAACTCGCTGAAGAGTGCAAGAGTATAAGTCAGCCTGACGTTATTCAGCAAAGCAGTGGATGACGAGACGAAAGTCGGTTCTAGCGAACTTTTGAGCCTCCTTGGTGGGGGCCAAAAATGACAGAAAAGTTACCCCGGGGATAATTGAGTCGTTGCCGGCAAGAGTACATATCGACCCGGCAGCTTGCTACCTCGATGTCGGTTCTTTCCATCCTGGCCGTGCAGCAGCGGCCAAGGGTGAGGTTGTTCGCCTATTAAAGGAGATCGTGAGCTGGGTTTAGACCGTCGTGAGACAGGTCGGTTACTATCTACTAGAGGTGCCAGAGGTCTGCGGGTAAGCTGCTTTTAGTACGAGAGGAACCAAGCAGCGGCGCCACTGGTGTACCGGTTGTCTGACAAGGCATCGCCGGGCAGCTACGCGCTAAGGAATAAGAGCTGAATGCATCTAAGCTCGAAATCTGACCTAAAAAGAGACCTCTTTAAGGATTCCGGTAAAAGACCGGTTTGATAGAAACGGGATGTAAGCACCAAGGCAACGAGGTGTTCAGTCCGCGTTCACTAACTATCCGTTCCTTTCACCTAATTCAGGTCCAGGCGAAATTCAATATGCAGCACTCCTATACATGACTT
>NZ_JJQL01000092.1:0-3049 GCF_000979975.1 Methanosarcina sp. 1.H.A.2.2 | reverse complement strand
TTGAACGGTGTTGGCGAGACAAACATTATTTGCTCTAGGGCGGTATAGCATAGGTGCAATCCCTTAGATGCCTGCCAATTCATTGGCGGGAGCCGTCACTGAACAAAATAACCTCTGAAGAAGTAAGCCCGGGAAATAAAAAAGCATGGGAAATAAAAAAGCATGGGAAATAAAAAAGCATGGGAAATAAAAGCTACATGAAATTTCAGCTTTTTCCAGCTTTTTCCAGTTATTCCCTATTTTTTAGTTTTTTTCTCCAGTTTTTTTTATTTATTTCCATGTTTGCCCTGATTGAACACTTTCAAGAGAGATCTCTCAGAAGTCGGAACGAATGCTGCAGATTTATCTGGTTCCTCAGATAATTGTTTGATCTGCGCTGAAATGAGAATATAAACATTTCTAAATTATCCTTGACGTTTTATTGTCAGGATATTTCCCTTTAATTTCTTTGATCAGTACAATTATAATATTTTTGTTGTGATACCCTCAGGTTTTTATCCGGATCATGGGATTATTATGCCTCTGATGTTTGATTCTTTTTCAATACCTGCTAATGTCAGGTGTGATTGAAAGTTTTTCAATTCCTTTTTAATATATACAACTTTAAATAGTATGAGTACATTATTAATTGTTGGAGATGAATAACCTTCTAATTATATACGTATATAGGTTTAATTGCTGAACCAATACGTCTCTTCCCATCAATTTCACAAAACGGTTCTCTGGCAATCGGTTATGGAAATATATTACGTTTGTTTTTGATAACTTATTGTTGGACTTAAAACGTAAACAATCCGCTAGATTGTGAAAAAACGCTTTTTACTGAATTAAATATTTTAAAACGGGATAGGTTACCATATAAATATACATATGGTGTAATACTTTGAGAGTTGTTGTCAGCGTTAACAGGTAGTTATGAAAGCTACCTTTCAAGGTCTGAATAATAATTACCGTGATATTCTTTAGCTGACACATAAAATTATAAAAATTGGAATATAGGGGTTATCATGAAAGACTATGAAGTAAAAGTGCTGGACGAAAATGACCACATTTTTATTGAAACGTTAAGGAACCTTGGGATGTCAAGAAATGTTGCCACAACTATGGCATATCTTATGAATGTTGACGAAGCTTCATCCCGCGAAATTGAAATCAGTACCGGACTACGGCAGCCCGAAGTCAGTCTTGCAATGAGGCTGATGAAGAATCAGTCCTGGGTCAACGTGCGTTCGGAAAAGAAACCCGGTAAAGGGCGCCCGATAAAGATCTATTCTCTTGCAGCTCCGGTTGATGAGATTATAAGCTATTACGAGGATAAGATCTACAAGGAATCTCAGGCAACGATCTCAGCAATTAAAAAACTGAAGGTTATGAGCAAAAAGGTGCCTCTTACTCCTTCGAAGTAAAGGATCTAAAAAGGGTTAGCTCCATAATGGCTGACAGTCCGTCCTGGAACTCACCATTATGGAAATCAAATCCTTCCCTTATTAATTCATTTAATTGTATCTCTTCCAGGTCCTGTTCCTCTTTTTGTTCTTCTTCGTTTTTCACCCTTCATTTCCCGGGGTTTCCTTTCTGATCCCCTTCCTTTCTGATCTCCTTCCTTTCTGATCTCCTTCCTTTCTGATCTCCGTCCTTTCTGATCCCCTTCTTTTCTGATTACCTTCTTTTCTGATCTCCATCCTATCAGGTATCTCTTCAACGGTTTTCAGGATTTTCCGGCATACTCTGGCATTTGGTGCATGATTCACCTTCAGCCGATTTGCTGATTTGTCCCCATTTTACATCTTTGCTCTGTCTTTTGTTCAAACCTTCCGGTCGTTTAAAATGTATATGAACAAGAAAATATGAATGAGAAAAGCCCTGAATATAGAAGTGTCCTGGTTATTGGAGATTGTTCAAACCTTCCGGTCGTTTAAAATGTATATGAACAAGAAAATCTGAATGAGAAAAGCCCTGGATATAGAAGTGTCCTGGTTATTGAAGAATTCCATAGAAAAGTAACCTTTAAAATCTCTCTAAAAAGGGGGAAAAATAAGTTAAAATAAAGAAGGAAACCTGCCTTAAAGGGCAGGTCAGCCACCTGTAACTACTTTAAGGATTGTTAGTCTGTCGGAACTTATCGCCCCGTCAAGGGGAACAGCATTTCCTCCATTTAATACAAGTACCGTTTCCTGATTTATGTCCAGCGTATCAAGCAGGTCTTCGTAGGTAGCGCTTTCAGCTACTTCTACGGTCTGTTCGGAAATCTCTCCAGCTTGAATTGTTATGTGTACCTTTTTGCTCACTCTATAGATCCACCGCCGCTTACCTGAATTTCGTCTACGATTTTCTTTATTAACTTCTGCTCCAGTTCATATTCTTTTCTGACACCTTTCCGTTCTGCATTTCTTTTCTGGAACTTTCCGGTCATGTTCAAATCTCCTTACGATATTTCAGGTTTGCAACATAGTGGGTATAATCTCTCCAAGTAGACTCTGTTGTCTTTTCGAGATGTATATCCAATAATTATAATGATTTTCTGTTTTAATTAACTTTTTGGTTAACGATCCTTTTTTGGTTAAGGATCCTTTTTTGGATAACGACTCTTTGGTTAACAATTAGTTATTTCCAGGTGCTGTAGCCGCAGTTCACATAATATTATTGAAAAAATGTAAGGGTTAACATTGAATATGAGCTCGTTTGAAACATTGGCATAATAAGCTCCAGACCTCTATTTTAAAATGAAATTTGAGAATATTTGTTCAGGAACTATGTATCTTATGAATCAAATTCTCACTTATGCCATTATATTCAAATGACGTAAGCTGTTTGGTAATTATTAGAGGTTTGAAGAGACACACCTGATAAATAGCACACAAATCTATAAAAAGAGTTATATAATATGTAAAAAAACGGACCAAAAAAACAATTAAAATCAAAAAAACAATTAAAATCAAAAAAACAATTAAAATCAAAAAAACAATTAAAATCAGTTATACACCAGTCGGGATTCGAACCCGAGTTCGAGCGTTGGCAACGCCCGGTGATGACCGCTACACTACTGATG
>NZ_JJQL01000039.1:0-3316 GCF_000979975.1 Methanosarcina sp. 1.H.A.2.2 | reverse complement strand
TTCACCTGCGGAACGCGGGGAAGAGCTTGGGGACTTGCCCTCAATAGAGGGAGGAATGAACCAAGAAGCCACTCAGTCTTTAGCTGAGTGGTAGTTCACTTTATTCTATAGAGTGATCTGTATAATTCTGCAGAGATTTCTATACTGCAGATACTTCCGGGCAGCTGGCTTTTGAAGAAACCGTCTTTCGAAAAACCGGATTACGTAATGTTTCTGCAAGCTTATGAAGGACTATTTTTTGCAGGTTTTATTTTCTGCAAACTTTTTAAATCATTTCTGAAAGCGTTGAGTGAATGTGTTTTAGTAATATTGTATTTTTCCCCTGAAAAGAGTATTTTTCTTATATTTTGGGTTCTTTTATATATTGGAACCTGAAAAGGATATATTGCTTCGATACATTTATATATTGTATTTGCGACTTTGATGCAAATAATCAAATACTTAAGCGCGGCGATCAGTTTAAGTCTGGATTAACTATTTATATTGATATAGATAATGAATTGATTTATAATGTTTTAAGGGGATTGTAAGGATGGCAAACCGACCTCTGGATATTTTGAACAACGCACTGGACACACCTGTAATTGTTAGATTGAAAGGCGCACGTGAGTTTAGGGGCGAGCTGAAAGGATACGATATTCACATGAACCTCGTGCTTGACAACGCTGAAGAATTAAGAGACGGAGAAGTCGTAAGTAAATTCAGCAGTGTCGTTATTCGCGGTGACAACGTGGTATACGTATCTCCGTAATCTATATCAAGCACTTCATCTATTAACGTTAAACCTCGGTGAGCAGCAGAATCTGTATGACTGAGAATTAATTCCAAAAAACAAAATTGCTTCGAATTATCGAATATTACACACTAATAAGTTGATTTTTATAAGGAGATATAGGAATGAGTAAAGGCACGGCATCAATGGGAAAAAGACAGAAGCGCACTCACGCCAAATGCAGAAGATGCGGCAGCGTTTCATTAAACATACATACAAAAGAGTGTACTTCATGCGGTTTCGGAAAAACAACCCGCATGAGATCTTACAAATGGCAGGCAAAGTGCAAGTATTAAACTTTCCTGCTCAATTTTCTTTATTTTTTACCTGCACCGGAGGTTAAGATTGAAAGAAGAATGCGGGGTTGCAGGCATAATCCTCCCTGACGACAGGCCTCAGTCAAATGCTGTCGCATTCAAGCTTTATTACGCTCTGTATGCCCTCCAGCATAGAGGACAGGAGTCCACAGGCATAATGGTGCATGACGGTACGTCTCCTAAGTCCATCAAGGGCATGGGGCTTGTGCCTGATGTGTACAACAAGGAATCCCTGGGGCGTCTTATAGGGAACGCAGGAGTCGGGCATGTCCGCTACTCCACGACTGGCGGGTCAAAGATTGAAAACTGTCAGCCTTTTATCCTGAACTTCAAGGGTGGAACAGTTGCCATTGCCCATAATGGGAATCTGGTAAATGCCAGAGAACTTAAGGATGAGCTGGAAAACGAAGGCCGGATTTTTATAAGCGACTCCGATACTGAGGTTATCGGTCACCTGCTTGTGAAAGAACTGATAAAACATGACCCTGTCGAGTCTATCAGGACCGTAATGCGCAAGCTTGTTGGCTCTTATTCCCTTGTTATCTTCATTAACGGCATTGTGTATGCTGTCAGGGACTCCTTCGGTTTCAAACCTCTCTGTTTTGGAGAAGTTGACGGCGGATACGGAGTTTTTTCGGAGAGCGTGGCCATCGACACTCTGAACGGCACTCTTATTAGAGACGTCAGACCAGGCGAGGTTATGGTCTTCACGGGTTCAGGCTTTGAGAGCCACCAGCTCACAAGCGAGCCCCATCCTGCACATTGCGTTTTCGAGTTCATTTACTTTGCAAGGCCCGATTCCGTCATAGATGGCAAACTCGTCTACAAGGTCCGGGAAAGAATCGGAAGGGAGCTTGCCCGCGAGCATAATGTAGACGCAGATATAGTTTCTCCTGTTCCTGACTCGGGAATCACATCTGCAATCGGCTATGCAAGGGAATCCAAAATCATGTACCTGGAAGGTCTTATGAAGAACCGCTACATAGGGCGCACATTTATTCTTCCGGGACAGGACCTGCGTGAAACTGCAGTCAGGCTCAAGATGAACGCCATTCAGGATAACATCAAAGGCAAGCGTGTAGTCCTGGTTGACGACAGTATTGTCCGCGGCACGACTTCCAGGCGTATCATAGATATGGTCAGGAAGGCGGGAGCTTCAGAAGTCCATGCAAGGGTCGGAAGTCCGGCAATTATTGCCCCCTGCTATTTAGGGATCGATATGGCAACCAGGCAGGAACTTATCGCCTCTTACAAGACTACAAAAGAGGTTGAAGGGCTTATAAACGCTGATTCTCTCGGTTATCTCAGCATTGAAGGGCTTATGAGAGCTCTTGAATGCGATAAGAATGACATGTGCGTTGGATGCCTTACAGGTGAATATCCTGTAGAAATCCCGGGTGAGGTCTGCAGAAAAAAACAGACCCGTCTGGACGATTTCAGTAAGGTTAAAAGCTCTTCTCAGTCAGTCTCTTCAGGCAGCCCTTAAGGGACTTTCTTCTTTTTCTTTTCTTATTTTTTGTTCTCATTTGTTTTTTCTTTCTGGATGTTCTGCGCTACTTTTCGGTTCGATCCTGTATTTTAACTCGTCCTGGTCCCCTATCCTTATTCTATCTTTAAAATCGTCATATTTACTGTCCTGTGCCTCGGCCCGTCCATCTCGGCAAAAAAGATGCTCTGCCAGGTGCCGAGTTCCAGTTTTCCCTGTACAATTGGCAGGGCTTCGCTTACTCCGAGCAGCACGGCTTTGAGATGGGCATCAGCATTATTGTCTATGCGGTCGTGCCTGTACCCGGCCCCAGAAGGAACAAGTCTGTCCAGCAGATTCAGGACATCTTCCCTGAGCCCGCTTTCATTTTCATTAATTATAATGCCTGCAGTCGTATGCCTGGTACTGATGAGGCATATGCCTTCCTGTATTCCGCTTATCCTGACCTCTTCCTGTACTTCGGAGGTAATGTCTATCAGCTCTATGCGCCTTGAAGTTTCAATGTTGAGTTTCAAGTCCTTCCCTCTGAACTTTATGCGGTCTGCTGTATTTTTTGCCTGAATCTCTTGATTTTTCCGCTTTTCAGGTTTATATCATGTGCTTATTTTAAGTTGTTTCTCTAAATAGAGGACAACTTCTTTCTTAACCTGACTTTGACAGTTAGATAAAAATAAGTGCTCTCTATTTTGTGTAATTCGGTCAAATGAACATCACAAAACAGAGAGCATTCCCTACAATTCC
>NZ_JJQL01000083.1:0-3893 GCF_000979975.1 Methanosarcina sp. 1.H.A.2.2 | reverse complement strand
ATTTTAGTTTATTTTAGTTTATTTTAGTTTATTTTAGTTTATTTTAGTTTATTTTAGTTTATATATTTGGATGAATGCTGATTTTATGATTTATCTGTTTATTTGTTCTAATGCTTTGTTGGTTTACTATTCCTCTGCTGGAAAAGCTTTTACTCTGCCATTAAGTTAAATTTACCCTGATGATATAACTTAATTTGCTTCATCTCATTTTGACCGGCTATTCTGCCATGTCAGTTATTGAGCCCCTGTTTTGTCAGACAGGGCTTGAAATTGACGAGAATTTCTTTTTCGGATTAAATCTGTGCCCTCGAGCTTGCTGAAAAACCGGTTGAATTGTATAATATTTAAAAACAAGCAGATCATATTAAGATTTCTGATTAGTCAACTGTGACAATAAATATTATGAGGAGAGCATTACTGCTTAATACCACATTCTGTGCACAAACCCTTTGCAATCTTCCGGACTCTCCAGATAGAAGATTACGACCCTTCTTATCAGTGATAAACATGGTAAAAGAAACAAAAAAAACCAGATCATCTGCTAAAGTTCCGGAAATTCGCCATACTACCGATACTCCTGAAGCTGCCACAGAAAAAAGAATTGTACTCACTATTGCGATACTTGCCGGATTTATCACTCCTTTTGACGGTTCGGCAGTAAATATTGCCCTACCTACACTGGGGGCAGAATTTCATATGAACGCGATAGCTCTCTCCTGGGTTGCGACCGCATACCTTCTATCTTCAGCCGTGTTTCTTGTCCCGTTCGGAAAAATCGCAGATATTTACGGACGGAAAAAGGTTTTCCTCTACGGTATTTCTATCTTCAGCCTTGCGTCCCTGGCAATGACCATGGTCCCTTCGACAGAAATACTGATCGGTATCCGGGTTATCCAGGGGCTTGGAAGTGCTATGATCTTCGGGACAGGAGTTGCCATCGTTACCTCCGTCTTCCCCCCGGGTGAACGTGGTAAGGCTCTCGGGATCTATATCACTGCAGTTTACCTCGGGCTCTCCCTTGGACCTTTCCTTGGAGGTTTAATGACGCAATATCTGGGCTGGAGGAGCATTTTCTTCGTAAACGTCCCTATAGGCATCGCAGCGGTTATTCTCATCCTCTGGAAGCTGAAAGGGGAATGGGCCGAGTGCAGGGGGGAGAAGTTCGACCTTACAGGGTCTGTTATCTATGGGGCAGCGGTCGTTGCTGTTATGTACGGGTTCTCAACTCTTCCGGACTTTAAAGGAGTTGCCTTCATAGCTGCGGGAATTCTCGGGGTTATCGGCTTTGCTCTTTATGAAATGAGAATATCTTCCCCTGTTCTTGACATCAGGCTCCTGACAAAAAACAGGATTTTTGCCCTTTCGAACCTTGCCGCGCTTATCAATTACAGTGCAACTTTTGCAGTGACTTTTCTCTTAAGCCTGGACCTGCAGTACACAAAAGGCTTCACGCCTGAGCACGCAGGTTTTATCCTGATAGCGCAGCCAGTTGTCCAGGCCATGGTTTCCCCAATTGCCGGCCGGCTCTCTGACAGGATTGAGCCGCGGATCGTTGCATCGGCGGGAATGGCTCTCACTTCAATTGGGCTCTTCTTCCTCATTTTCCTTACAGAAACGACACCTCTCTGGCACCTGGTCCTCACCCTTCTCATACTCGGTGCAGGGTTCGGGCTCTTCTCTTCCCCGAACACGAATGCAATTATGAGTTCGGTTGATAAGAGGTTCTACGGTGTCGCATCCGGGATGAACGGGACTATGCGGCTCCTCGGCCAGATGCTCTCGATGGGTATCGCGATGATGATCTTTGCGGTTGTAATCGGCCCTGTGGAGATCACACCCGAATATCACTCCCAGTTCGTTTCGAGCCTGCATTATGCGTTTATCCTGTTTACGATCTTCTGCATCATCGGGGTATTCGCGTCTCTGGTGAGAGGAAAAACCAGTTCGGTGGTTCGCACAGGCATACCTGAAGCGGGTAAGAAAACAGTGCGTTGAAAAAATAACTTTCTTGAGGTTCCATTTCGAGTAATCTGGCGTATCCCGAGGACGTGCAGCCGTGGAGAAGTATATCTCAATTTTATATACTTTATCTGACATTTTCTGATAAGGAGTTTATAGAATCTACTATCTAGAATCTACTATCTAGTGGATTATCTACTATCTAGTGGATTTTTAATTTACTGCCAGAAGTCCAGAGCAACAATCTGTCTTGAGTAAAACGCTATAGATATACAGCTAACTTAATTATTGCAGGGGGTTTATTTAGTGGATCTTTTTAGCCGGAATAGAGAGAAAGGAAACCATGTTTCCGGAATTGACAGGGGTAAGGTCGTAATGTACGGGCTGAGCACCTGTGTATGGTGTAAAAAAACAAAGAAACTGCTCACCGATCTTGGAGTGGATTTTGAGTATATTTATGTGGACAGGCTGGAAGGAGAGGAAGAAAACAACGCTGTTGAGATAGTCAGACGTTTTAATCCTTCAATCTCTTTCCCAACAACTATTATAAATGACGAAAAGGCAATTGTGGGTTTTAAGGAAACACAAATCCGTGAAGCTCTTGGTTTTTGAGGGGGGGAGTTGGGTTGAAAGAAGAGAAAACTGCCGAAGAAGGCATATCCGAAGAGAAAGTGGACACAGTCTATAAGCGGTTGAAGCAGGAGGCTGAGAAATCAGGCTACCACCTGAATCCTGATGTCGAGTTCACAAAAGACCTTGTGCGGGGGCTGCTGGTCAATGAGGAGCGTTACGGCTACTGGAGCTGTCCATGCAGACTGGCTTCCGGAAATAAAGAGGAAGACCTGGATATTATCTGTCCCTGCTACTACAGAGATCCTGATCTAAACGATTATGGAGCCTGTTACTGTGCACTCTATGTTTCGGACGAGACCATTAGAGGAGAAAGAGAAATAGAATCTATCCCGGAAAGGCGCCCTTCCCGCGAGGAAAGAGAAGCTGAAAGAGCCGAGGAAGCTGAAAGAACGGAGATGATGGAAACTATGGAATTCTCAGGGAACCTTTCAAAGCCAGTATGGAGATGTAAGGTTTGCGGATATCTCAGTGCCATGGACGAGGCTCCAGGGGTCTGTCCTATCTGTAAGGCGAAAAAGGAAAGATTTGAACGGTTCATGTAATTTTTTCATGTAATTTTTTCATGTAATTTTTTCATGTAATTTTTTCATGTAATTTTTTCATGTAATTTTTCCTTTTTTGTATCCTCTTCAAATTTCAATATTAAATACTATGTCAAAACTGCTGCAGGTACTTCTTTTCTTAATATGTTAGGACTTACGTGGTTGAACTGAGAAATCAATACCGTTAAGCCTGTAGCGGTCTAAAATATAAAGTTAAACCACAAAGGCTATAGACATTGATTTTGCGCCTTAAGTGAGTAATATAAGAATCTCTTTTTTACTTTGTTAATAAATATAAATTATTTCTTCGTGACTCCATAAAAAGTTTCCTTATTTGGAGGCGTTAAGCTATGGAATCGAATACTCAGGGCTTTAGCAAATACAGTTTTATTGAGGTTGGACTCCCCTATCTTCAACTTTACATGATTGATGTTTTGGAATTCCTTAAAGCTGATTTCGAAAGCCCCTATACTTCGTCTCACGCGTATAAATTGTTTATAAGCAACTTGCTGAAACTAGAGATTTATCGAAATGCTCTTAAAAGAAACCCCCTTCATTTTATTTATATTGGCCTTATTTCCGTTACTTATTAATGATAAGGAAAATTGATTCTATTTAATTTATTACTATGGGAGCGCAGAGGGTCACGAATACCCTGACCTTTACAGGCTGTCCGATAATTACCGCAGATAATTAGAGTTTCCTGTCGCGATATATATAATAATAATTTTATATTAGTGGTAGGAATACTTGATTTAT
>NZ_JJQL01000099.1:0-4019 GCF_000979975.1 Methanosarcina sp. 1.H.A.2.2 | reverse complement strand
AATAATAATAATAATAAAAAGAAGAGAAAAAGAAGAACAATAATATTGCAAGTTTATTTAGAAAAGAAGAGAAACTTCAGGAATCTGAAAGTTTCTAAATTTTAAGGCTCTTCAGGAATTATAATCCAGGCTATAATATAACCAACTATTCCAGCTCCATTCAGAGAAAAGAGCGCCCATAAAAGCCTTATGAGCGTAGGGTCCACATCAAGGTATTCACCTATGCCCCCACATACTCCGGCAATGATCCTGTTCTTCTTTGACCTGTACAGTTTCTTCATATGATTACCTCTACTCCAGGAAAACACTCTAAGTTACCTGAAAAATATTCAATCATCTAATTATACCGGGTTTCATTTGAGTCCCCCTGATATAAGGAATTGTTTATATAAGATTTATAAGTGACTCTCCATTTTTCTGAGTATGTCGAAGTTCACCGAAATTTCGGCTTTAAACGTAGTCTATGAATCAAGACTGGCTTTTCTATCAGATACTTACCCACTCACTCATTATCTCTTCAGAGAACAGGTTTTCCCCGACAGCCCGCACATACACTCTGAAAGTCTTGCCTCCGGGAACTCTGAGCCCTTTTGCAACAAACTGGTAAGATTCTTCCGGCTCCACATTTACAGGATCGCTTTCTATCTGGTCCCAGGCCCTGATTTCATCATCAGCCTGAAGGGAAACATAAATGGTGGTATCTTCAGCTATTTCGGAACCCACATTTCTCAGAGTAACGTTAACGTCCACCACCCCTTCTTTTTGCGAGTACTCACACTGGGCATTGAAATCAAGATTGACAAGAGGTCTTCGGTACACAGGGATGACCTGGACGGACTCATCTTTATACTCATCAGGCATCTCCCCTATCTGCCAGTTGCTTCCCGTAGTTTCCAGATAGTAGTAGTGATTGTTTTGATATTCGAAACTCCTGCCTTTTGTTTCAGGGTCACACTTTATTCCGAGAGCCATGTGCTCCGGGAGTTCGAGGAGGACTACATCGTAGCCCATCTCCTGCAGGATTGCTACGGAAAGAATGGAGGTATCCTCACAGTCTCCACCGTTATCATAGAGGGTCTCATAAGGAAAACGGGGGTACTGGTCATATCCGGAACTTGCTACGTCTGATGTGTAGTTAAGGGATTGGATAAAAGAAACACAAAGACCCGGCACCTTGTTTTCTTCAAGCCCGTACTCCTTTGAAAGGGATAAAAGAGTATCTGCAATATTTTTAATTAGCCAGTCATCATATGGGTCAGAAGCAAAAAGGTCATATTCCCTTTTGCGTGTCCTTGATTCATACGTGTCATAAAGCTTATCGTCAAGCAGTAAAGTAAGGTACCATTTGTAGCCTTCATAATTCCAGGAGTAAGTTCTGGACGATTTCCCTGGTGCTACGGATTCTTCCGCGACCAGGCTACTGGAAGGTTCAAGATTCTTATTCTCTGCTCCCGGCAGGTTCTTCTGTAGTCCTTTGTTGCCAGAATCTCCGGATACCTCAGAAAAAGGCCAGAAGAAAAGAACCCCGGCCATATAAACGAGTAAGAAAAGAAAAATCAGTTTAGTTCTAGCTTTCATAATTAACGCCCATCCGGAAACGCATTAATTAAATTTCCAGAGATCCTCTCTTAAGTGAGACTCTATCGGATTCAGTTCCATCAGATCTTCAGGATATGGTTCGAAAAAGGTCTGATGCATAAGATAGTCGTTATCAAATCGTGCGACCCATGCCCTGATTATATTTATTGCAGGACAAATGGAGACCTTTCCTCCCCTGTACTTTTGGACCCAGTCTAAAAACAGGGCCTTCTCACGGCTCGAAAGTTTATCTGAAAAATACCCGAATGCATGCATTAACACATTGATGGTTGAGGTATATCTGGGAGCACTGGAGAGAGCATTGTACAGGTGCGCCTCATAATCGGAAGCCAGCTCTTTGAAGGGCTTGCCTTCTCTGTTTGCGGTAATCGCCCCTAATTTACGGAGCTCGGCCTGACTATAAGCCATAAGAAGAAGTTTATTCTCTGTGTGGAAACTTATCAGATCCTTCATACTACCTTTAACCTTTACTTCTCGAAAAGCTGCAAATGTAAAGAGTTTGGCCAGGAAATGCTCTTTAATCCGGGCATTCCGGAGTCTGCCTTCATCCTCAATAGGGAGGAAAGGGTACCTTTTCAGAACTGCACCCCCTAAGTACCCTGAAGTTTTCCCAACTGCCCCTTTTCCCTCAACAGCCGGATAAACCTTTACGTCCTTGAGCCCGCAGGAGGGAGACCTGAACTTCAGGATGAAGCCGTCCACATCTTCTATAGAGTCAAGGAAACGAGTACAGAAAGTAATCATATCTTCGGTGACATCCTTCCCGCTCGAGGGTTGAACAAGCCTGTGTTCTCCTCTGTCAAGGACTATTCTCACAGGGGTTCTTGGAACTCCAAGCCCGATCTCTACTTCTGCACAGACAGGCAGGAAATCAACGTATTCCTTAAGTTTTGCCACTACAGGACTACTAATCATATCTCCGTTATATCGGCAGTGGTCGAATTCAAGGCATCTGCTGACAACAACCTTCGGCCTGGAAAACTCTCTCATTTAACCCCCATACAAAAAGGAGTTGCTTACATAAATTGCTTTTCAGACAAAAAGAAGCATGAGACGTATTTAGGATATAAGCTAAAATATTATAAAAAGAGATTATAAAAGCAGTATTTCCAGAAAGAAGAGCTTTTTTCCTTTATCCGATTCTGAGTATAGTGAAATAAATAGATAAGATACATATAAATATCTAAATTGGTGATTTTATTTGGGGGAACATTATGGCTGATATTTTGAGATTATCACCCGTTATTTGTGCATATCCAGACGATACATCAACTACCCCTGAGCTAAAGACTCCGGAGTTTCCTGCTGAGGTTTTATGAAAATTTGAAGATGGAAGGGGTTCTTCTAGGGATAGAAAAGGAAAAATCGTTCTTAAAAGGTTATAGATGACGGTTTTTAAGTAAAAGCCACCAAAAAGGGGCTGTATAATATGTGGACAGCTATGACGTATGCTGCCTTATAAGCCCGGAAAAAGCTACTGCAAACTATTCAAACGGAGTACTGAAAGTCACTGTGCCTTATCAGCAGCCTTTTGAAAATTCAGTGGACGTAAAGATTGAGTAAGCAGATACTTGATACTGTTAGGTTGCATAATTTTTCAAGGAGGGGGAATTTGAATGGAAAATCCTGTACCCAAGATAATAAAAACCCCGATTATTGCCATGTATCACGATGATACACATGAAAGCCTTACTATAGAGCTTGAACTTCCGGACGTCATGGACGAGCATATAACTCTTGTAATGCATGAAAACAGTTTTTACCTTAAAGCCTACAGTGAAACTGTTGAATACCTGGGATCTTTTTTTCTGGACGGGCCTGTAGACCCGGAAAAAGCTATTGCAGTGAACAATAAGGGAATGCTCACTATAACAGTCCCATATAAAGAAGGATTTGTTTGCGCAAGATATGTTCCGATAGAGTGAAAACTTGAAGATAGCAAAAAGCGCCGTGCAGAGGAAAAAATCCGAAAAGACTTAATGTTATATCCAATCAACTTTTATTATATTTAACTCTAAGGCGGGAAGTCCCCTTCCTCGGAGGGCGAAGTCCGACAGGTGGGGGATGAAAGCCGTCAACTTCATTATAGTAAGTTTAACAAAACCTCTATATCTATTTAAAACATATAATCTATAGTATGTTAAAAGCCTACAAATACCGAATATACCCTAACCAAAAACAAAAGGAAATGATAAAAATTCATTTTGGCGCGTGTAGATTTGTCTATAACTGGGCTTTAGAACAGAAAATAAAAACTTATGAACAAACCAAGAAATCAATATCAAGGTTTGATTTACAGCACATTTTAGTCCATGAAGTAAAACCTTCTAACGAATGGTTAAAAGAAGCTAATTCACAGGCCCTACTTGCCTCTCTAGTAAATGTAGAATCAGCATTTACGAAATTCTTTAGAGAGAAAT
>NZ_JJQL01000085.1:0-7275 GCF_000979975.1 Methanosarcina sp. 1.H.A.2.2 | reverse complement strand
TAATAATTATAATTATTATTATGAATATTAGATTAAAGATGGTATGGAATAATTTGAATTTTATTTTTGCGAAATTAGATATTCAAGTAAGAAGAATCTTTAAAATTATTTGTTGCTAGTATGAATAAAAGAAATAAATAATAACAAATATTAAAATCAATGGAAAAAAATATTGAGGCTCAAGAATATTAAATCAAAAAACCAATATCAAAAGGCATTGAATACTTTTCTTACATTACAGATCTTCTGGCGTTTTATTTGAAAGTGTGCGTCTCTTCATTCCATTTTACCCTACTCGAAATAGGGTGTTACAAATTAGAAAATGTTATATAGATTTGGTACATTTAGACTTTTAATTAGTGTTCATTATCCATCGGTAGCGACCTCTGCTCAAGATTTAGGTCTAAATCGTTGGTAAAAACGGTTTTTTTGAGACATAGGGCGTAAAAAGGGATTTGGAAGAGAGATTAGGCCCTAAAAACGACTTTTACAAGAAAATATTCCCTATAAAAACGTTTTTATTTGAAAAAACGTTGGTAAAGCAATAAATGTTCGAATATAGAGCTAAGAACGTTTTACCAGAGAACGTCATTTAAATGGTTGTAACTTTAAAGCATACGGCAAGATATATAATGTATAATCATTAAGAATGAGCCGTATATAAGAATTACAATCGTCTTGGCGAAGTCGACTTTAAACAAATTTAGGAGGTAAAGCTCAGATGAGCAAACTAACTACCGGGAGTTTTTCTATAGAAGATCTGGAATCCGTTCAGATCACTATTAACAACATTGTAGGGGCAGCAAAGGAGGCTGCTGAAGAAGCAAAAGAACTCGGTCCGATGGGTCCGACTCCGTTTCCTGGGATCGCAACTTTAAGGGACTGGAGTTTTACGCTATTCGACCGTTACGAACCAGTGTACACCCCTATGTGTGACCAGTGCTGCTACTGTACCTTCGGACCGTGCAACCTGGAAGGGAACAAGAGAGGTGCCTGTGGTATCGACATGAAAGGACAGGCTGCAAGGGAATTTTTCCTCCGCTGCATCACCGGGTGTGCCTGTCACAGCGCCCACGGCCGTCACCTACTCAACCACATCATCGAGCTCTTTGGGGAAGAAATGCCCATCAACATGGGTGCATCAAACGTCATTGCCCCCAACATCCAGCTTGTTACAGGAAGGCAGCCCAAGACCCTTGGAGACCTCAAACCCATAATGGAATATGTTGAAGAGGAACTTGGCCAGATGCTTGCAACCATCCACGCAGGCCAGGAAGGAGCAGCAATCGATTACGATAACAAGTCAATGCTTGCAGGTGTTTTGGACCACGTGGGAATGGAAGTTTCCGATATCGCTCAGGTCACAGCCCTTGGATTCCCGAAGTCCGACCCTGATGTACCCCTTGTGGAAGTCGGTATGGGAACAATTGACCCCAAGAAGCCCGTTATCATTGCAATCGGGCACAACGTTGCCGGGGTTACCTACATCATGGACTACATGGAAGACAACGACCTGACCGACAAGATGGAAATCGGAGGTCTCTGCTGTACCGCATTCGACATGACCAGGTACAAGAGAGAAGACCGCCAGGCCCCCTATGCAAAGATTGTCGGTTCCCTTGCAAAGGAACTCAAGATCGTCCGTTCCGGAATTCCTGATGTAATCGTCCTTGACGAACAGTGTGTAAGAGCTGACCTCGTCCAGGAAGGCCAGAAACTCAAGATCCCCGTCATTGCATCCAACGACAAGATCATGTACGGCCTACCTGACAGGACTAACGATGATGTTGATGCGATCATCGAGGACATCAAGTCAGGAGCAATCCCGGGTTGTGTGATGCTGGACTATGAGAAGCTCGGAGAGCTCGTACCCAGGATTGCCATGGAAATGGCCCCGATCCGCGATGCCGCAGGCTTAACCGCTATCCCCTCCGACGAAGAAATGAAAGCACTTGTCGGCAAGTGTGCGGAGTGTGGCGAATGTAAGATCGCATGTCCTGAGGAACTGGACATTCCGGAAGCAATGGCAGCAGCCAAGGAAGGGGACCTCAATGCACTTGAAGCCCTGCACGACATCTGTGTCGGATGCCGCAGGTGTGAACAGGTCTGCAATAAGGACATCCCGATACTTGATGTGATCGAGAAAGCCGCCATGAAGGCCATCTCCGAAGAGAAAGGTCTGGTAAGAGCCGGAAGAGGTCAGGTAAGTGACGCAGAAATCAGGGCAGAAGGTCTGAACCTGGTTATGGGTACCACCCCTGGTGTCATCGCAATCATCGGCTGTGCCAACTATCCGGCAGGTTCCAAAGACGTCTACAACATCGCAGAAGAATTCCTCAAGAGGAACTACCTCCTTGTAGTGTCCGGATGTTCAGCAATGGATATTGGTATGTACAAGGATGAGGACGGAAAGACTCTCTATGAGAGGTACCCCGGCAGGTTCGAAAAAGGAAACATCCTTAACACCGGATCCTGTGTTTCGAACTCTCACATCTCAGGTACAGTCCACAAGGTCGCTGCAATATTCGCAGGCAGGAACCTTTCAGGCAACCTGGCAGAAATTGCTGACTACTCCCTGACCCGTGTAGGTGCAGTCGGGCTTGCATGGGGTGCATACTCCCAGAAAGCAGCCGCTATCGGTACCGGGTGCAACATGTACGGTATCCCGGCAGTGCTCGGCCCTCACAGCTCCAAGTACAGGAGAGCCCTGATTGCCAAGAACTACGACGAGTCCAGGTGGAAAGTCTACGACGGTAGGAACGGACAGGAAATGGCAATCCCGCCAGCACCCGAATTCCTTATAACCACCGCAGAGACCTGGCAGGAAACCTGCGTAATACTGGCAAAGAACTGCATCCGCCCGTCCGACAACAACATGGGCAGGTCCATCAAGTTGACCCACTGGATGGAACTCAGCGAGAAGTACCTCGGTATCATGCCCGAAGACTGGTGGAAGTATGTCAGGCACGAAGCCGACCTCCCGCTCTCCAAGCGTGAAGAGCTCCTCAAGAAGCTCGAAGCCGAGCACGGATGGGAGATCGACTGGAAGAAGAAGAAAATCATTTCCGGCCCGGCAATCAAGTTCGATGTCTCCGCACAGCCAACTAACCTCAAGAGACTTTGCAAGGAGGCCTGAAAATGGTAGACACTACAAAGAACACAAAGCTGTTTACCACCTACGGTGTAAAGACCTCAAAAGCTATCACCACTGAAATTGCAGCCAAGTTGATTTCAAAGGCAAAGAGGCCACTATTCGTAATCGGGACCGCAGGCCTCACCCCCGAAGTCCTGGACCGCGCAGTTAAGATCGCAAAGGCAGCCAACCTGCCCATAGCCGCAACCGGCAGCTCAATGCTTGGATTTGTGGGCAAGGACGTGGATGCCAAGTACATCAACGTGCACCAGCTTGGTTTCTACTTAACGGACCCCAACTGGCCCGGACTCGACGGCAAAGGGAACTATGACACAATCATTACTCTGGGCCACTACAAGTACTACATCAACCAGGTACTGACTGCAACCAAGAATTTTACCAACGTAAAATCAATTTCAATCGACAAAAACTACATCCAGAACGCAACAATGTCCTTTGGGAACCTGAGCAGGGAAGACCACATTGCCGCACTGGACGAGGTAATTGACCTTTTATAAATTTGAATTAGGAGGCAACATATAATGGCAGAAGAATTCCCATTTGAGATCTCCCCAATGTTCGAAGGAGAAAGAGTAAGAAAAGAAGGCATGTTTGTTGAACTCGGAGGCCCGAAGTCCGTCGGTCTGGAACTTGTCCGAGCAGCGCCCATGGATGAAATTGAGGACGACAAAGTAACAATTATCGGTCCCGACCTCAAGCAGCTGGAAGAAGGCAAGACCTATCCCTGGGCAATGATCTTTAACATTGGCGGAGAACTTGTCGAGCCTGACCTCGAATCTGTCGTAGAAAGGCGTGTCCACGACTTCATCAACTACTGCCAGGGCATTATGCACCTGAACCAGAGATATGATGTCTGGATGAGGATTTCCAAGGACACAGCCGGGAAGATGGACTCCTTTGAGCCCTTCGGAAAAGCTGTAATGATGCTCTTCAAGAGCGAACTGCCCTTTATTGAGAAGATGCAGGTGACCTTCTACACCGACCAGGCCGAAGTCGAGAAGAAACTCGCAGAAGCAAAGGATATCTTCAAGGCAAGAGACGCAAGGACAAAAGACCTGCACGATGAAGATGTGGATGTCTTCTACGGATGCACACTCTGCCAGTCCTTTGCTCCGACCAACGTCTGTGTGGTTTCCCCGGACAGAGTTTCCCTCTGCGGTGCAATCAACTGGTTCGATGGCCGTGCAGCAGCAAAGGTAGACCCCGAAGGCCCACAGTTCTCAATTGACAAGGGCGAGGTCCTTGACTCCAAGACAGGAGAATACTCCGGTGTAAACGAAATTGCCAAGAAACTGTCCAGCGGCGAATTCGACAAGATAAAACTCCACTCCTTCTTTGACTCCCCGCACACATCCTGTGGCTGCTTCGAAGTAGTCGGGTTCTATATCCCTGAAGTAGACGGTATTGGCTGGGTAGACAGAGAATACCAGGGAATGGCCCCGAACGGTATCGGATTCTCCACAATGGCCGGTCAGACCGGCGGCGGAAAGCAGATTGTAGGTTTCCTCGGTGTAGGCATCAACTACTTCTACTCCCCCAAGTTCATCCAGGCCGATGGTGGCTGGAACAGAGTAGTGTGGCTACCTGCCAAATTCAAAGACAAAATCACCGATGCAATCCCTGCTGACATAAAGGACAAGATCGCAACCGAGAACGATGCAAGTGACATTCAGTCCCTGAAAGCCTTCCTCCAGGATAAGAGCCACCCGGTCGTTGCCAACTGGGCAGCAGCTGAAGAAGAGGAAGAAGAAGAGGAAGAAGAAGAGGAAGTAGCAGTTGCAGCCGCTCCAATGATGATGCCTGCAGCCGGCTTCCAGATGCCTGCAATGCCAATGATGTCCGGCGGTTCAGGTAGCGGAATAAAGCTGACCTTCAAGAACGCAAAGATCACCATTGACAGGATGATCATCAGCGAGAAGAAGGAAAAGAAATAACTGAGTGACGACAGGCTATTGCCTAAAACAGAAAAACAATCCAAAAGGGGTATGCTGTGACTAAAGTAATTGCAATAACGGGAAAAGGTGGGACTGGTAAAACAGCGGTAGCGGCTCTTCTGATCCGCTACCTTTCCAAAAACGGGAAGTTTACACTGGCAGTTGATGCAGACGCAGATACTAACCTGCCTGAGACCCTTGGCTGTGAAAACGTAAAAACAATCGGGGATGCAAAGGAGTTCCTGCAGGCTGAAATCACAAAACCAAGGCCTGATAACCCCGATATGAACAAGGAATCGGTACTCAAAAGTAAAGTATATGAGATCATTGAAGAAATGCCGGGATACGACCTGCTGGTAATGGGCAGGCCCGAAGGTTCAGGCTGCTACTGCTATGTAAACAACCTCCTCCGTGGCATCATGGACAAACTGATCGTGAATTATGATGTAGTTGTAATTGATGCGGAAGCCGGGCTTGAGCATTTCAGCAGGAAAATTATCCGGGACATTGATGATCTTATTGTTGTAACTGACGCCTCACGCAGGGGATTCAGGACGGCCGAAAGGATTCGTGAACTTGTGAGTGAACTGGATTCAAATGTTGGCAAAATTCACGTTATTGCAAACAAAGTTACAGATGCAAACCGCGAAGAGCTCGTGAAACTGGCAGGGGACCTGAAACTTAACCTGATAGGTGTGATACCTCTCGACCCGAAAATAGAGGAAATGGACATAAAAGGTATACCTCTCTTTGAAATCCCGGATGATTCGGTTGCTGCAGTAGAAGTCGAAAAAATAGTACAAAGACTGGGGTTCTGACCCCGGTTTCCTTTTGAACCTGTGGATTATGCAGAAAACCGTACCGGAAAAAGAGAACAGGAACCAATGTCCGGTTTAAGAGCTTGAAACGGCATTTAGAATAATCAGAATAACGGAACAGGATTCGTTCCTGTTCCGGTCCCTGTTCCTATAAAAGGGAAAAACATCTGGAAACACGTCCTGTATTATAGTCTTTATTATAAAGTCACTCACAAAAACGGAAAAAATTACGGAAACGGTGAGGTTTACATGGCAAAGAAAATGAAGTTATCAGATATAACAAACATGTTCGCGGGAATGGATGTAGAAGCCCTCGAAGGTGTGACTATCGAAGGGGACATTGAGATTGATCTCGGTGGACTCGGAGGCGGCTTTGACCCGATGCTTGCAGCAGCTCTCGGGCAGGAGAGTGCAGTACTTGCCCAGCACTTCGCAAGAATAGCAGGGATGTTTGGATATCCAGTAGGCTTTGGTGCACAGGCAGCAGCTCCCGCAGTTTCCCCAGCTCTGGCAGCCCCGAAACTCAAGGATATCATCTCTGCCAAGTTTGATGTTGCTAATATCGCAGAATGGACAACTCAGATTCAGGAAGTACCCATAGGCAACACATCTGCAGACGGCGGAAGCCGTGGAAAGCAGGTAATGCTGGGTGGCGAAAAAGCCCTTCCATTCTACTTTGATGCTCCAATGCCGAACAGGAACCAGGTCACAATCGACGTGTTCGACATGAGAATAGGGCTTGCAAAAGCTGTCAAGGAGAACTACGACGAGGTCATGGACAGCCCTGGAGAATGGGCAAAGAAGAACGTTGAAAAGTTCAACGCAGACATGATCACCATCCACCTGATTTCAACCGACCCGCTCATTAAGGACACTTCCCCCAAGGATGCAGCCAAGACCGTTGAAGAAGTCCTGCAGGCCGTTGATGTGCCAATAGCCATTGGTGGATCAGGGAACCCACAGAAAGACCCCGAAGTCCTGGCAAAAGCAGCAGAAGTTGCAGAAGGCGAGCGCTGTCTCCTTGCATCTGCCAGCCTGAACCTGGACTACGCCAAGATCGCAGAAGCCGCATTAAAATACGACCACGACGTGCTTTCCTGGACCCAGCTGGACATGAATGCCCAGAAGGAACTGAACAGGAAACTAATGAAGCAGTGCAATGTGCCCAGAGACAGGATCATCATGGACCCGACCACTGCAGCCCTGGGGTATGGTCTCGACTATGCTTACACCAACATGGAGCGTATCAGACTTGCAGCCCTGATGGGTGATGACGAACTGACCTTCCCGATGTCCTCAGGTACCACCAACGCATGGGGTGCCCGTGAGTCCTGGATGGTTAGCTCGCCATTGGGACAGGATTCTGACT
>NZ_JJQL01000071.1:0-4501 GCF_000979975.1 Methanosarcina sp. 1.H.A.2.2 | reverse complement strand
GTATCAGAGAGATACTATTATTTAAATAAATATAATAATTATAGAAATATAAATACGGATTCTATAATAATAAAAGCCTTGGATTATATCGTTAAGTTTCTATATAAATGTCTAAAACGAATTTATTTTTCATACCACTTTCAACTTTAAATCAAAATAAGCAAAAATCCTGTACACAAATTCAATTAATATAAATGTTTAATGCTCTCATCGTCTTGAATAATGTCTATTCGATAAATCCTAATATGGATAATCTAACTGTATTCATTGTCAGGGGAGTGGTCTTTATGTCCCCCCGAATATTCTCTTTTTCTTAACTTTGATACTTATAATACATTTTTTTAGTTAGACAAAAAAAGTGAAAGTGCTTGTCATTTTGATCAATAATTTGCGGCTACCACCTGAATTTTGCTTTACCACTTATATTTTAGAATAAACATTTAAAAGTAACAAAGCTAAGAAAATATATCGCAGCCACTTTTCCGGGAAAAAGAGAACTGCTCCAGAAGTCTGGAGCTGCACAAAAATTATGCTACACAAGAATTATGCTACAGATGAATTATACTGCAGATAAATTATTTTTCTCGGACCTGAATTTGAACCTCTGTCATCAGCTCTTCTTCCGGGACTTCAGCAGGGTCATTAAAGTATAGTTCCCTGCTCGGCATAACGGTCTCCAGGTTATTTTCTTCCGTATAGGAGAAGATTTTGTTATAGCCTGCTTCAACTCCGTGGTATGGACCCCGATAGACAACGGAAACAGCCCTTATAGCCGGCAGTGTCTTTATTTCCATTTTAGGATCTTCCACCGAGACCCTTCCTGTAACCGGCAGTGCAATCTCTATATCCGCTCCTGTTTCTTTGTATTCCTCGTCGTGGCAGAGGAACATAATAGGGCCTGTAGTTTTTACGTGGTTCCGCTGGTTTTCAGGGCTGCTGACGCATGCACAGATTTCACTAATTAGCCTTCCTATAGTTTCTACAAAGTTCCCTTTTTCACGCTTGCTCAGTACTCGCAGTTCGGGAATCTCTTTGATAACGGGTTCTGTAACTGACATTTTGAATATCTCCATAACTTTTCCACTATGTTTGCAGGCGCCCTGCAAAATGCCCTCGATATTCTGCAACTTCCCAACCTCCAGCCGGACCTCATCGAGTCTCTTCCTGAAACAGGTCTCAATAAACTCATAATTTCCTGCGCTTTCTGCGTCCAGAAGCATGGAAATTTCCTCAAGGGAAAATCCCAGGAAAGTAAAGGTCTTGATTTTCATTCCCTGCTCGATCTGGGGAACCGTATAGTAACGGTAACCTGTAAAGGAATCTTTTACTTCCGGAACGAGCAGCCCTTTCCTGTCATAGAGCCTGAGAGCTTTCTGGGAGAGGCGGGTCATAAGGGAAAATTTACCGATTGGGATCTGATCGATTAGCATCTTGCTCAACCCCTTAATTACCCTGAAGTTAGATAAACTGCCTTACTTTTCCCCGGGGAAAGGTTTGATTTTTATGAGTAAAGTGTTTATTATATACTGTAAGGAATATATTATTTGTAATTCAAGGTATATTGTCACTATTTTTAGGTAGAAATGGGCAAATATAGGGTTATCTGGGGGGTAGAAGTAATGAGGGGTACAGGAAACTTGAAATTTATCGGATTACTGGTGGTTTTAGTGGTCATGCTCGCAGCCTCTGGTTGCGTTGAGGAGCCGGAGTCAGGCAATGAATCGGGTACAGAACCAGGTATAGAACCAGCCACATACTGGCCCACCGAGAGTTGGCAAACATCAACACCTGAGCAACAGGGGTTGGACTCGGAAAAACTGGCTGAGGCGCTGGATTACATCCAGGAAAAGGACATTAACATCCACAGCCTGTTGATTATACGTAATGGATACGTCGTGACTGATGTCTACTTTTATCCTTTTGCTAATGGTTCAGTACACGATGTCGCTTCCGTGACCAAAAGTTTTTCAGGAACCCTGATAGGTATCGCAATTTCCGAAGGGTACATTGCCGGCGTCGATCAGCCGGTCCTGGAGTTTTTCCCGAATCGTACTGTTGCGAATGTTGATGCAAATAAAAAGGCAATGACTCTGGAAGACCTCCTTACCATGAGATCGGGTTTTGAATGCGTTAATGAGCCTTACGAAGTTACTCTAGAGCAGATGGGAGATAGTCCTGACTGGATCCAGTTTACGCTTGACATGCCAATGGCAGAAGAACCGGGAACCCGCTTCGTCTACTGCAGCCCCAATTCCCACCTTCTCTCAGGGATCATCAGCGAGACCACCGGCATGAACGAGCTGGAGTATGCCAATAAAAGTCTCTTTGAGCCCCTTGGGATCTCCAATGTCATCTGGCCTTCTGATCCACAGGGGAATAACCACGGATGGGGAGATCTGCATTTGACCCCTCATGATATGGCCAAATTCGGGTACCTCTATCTTAATAACGGGAAATGGGATGGAAAACAGATAGTTCCGGCAGAATGGGTGGCAAAGTCTACACAAACACAGGCTATTTCTGAGGATGGTAAGGGTGATGGATATGGTTACCAGTGGTGGATTCCAATCGATGATCTTCCTGCACGTTATGAGGCAAGAGGGCGTGGGACTCAACTAATAACTGTCGTACCTGAAAAAAATCTCATAGTAGTAACCACTGGTGGCGGTTTTGATATGGATGAGATTGCTCCTTTCCTTGTTGCAGCTCTGAAATCAGATCAGCCTCTCCCTGAAAATCCCGTCGCCTATGAAAGGCTTCAGGAAAAAATATATGCCGTTGCCGAGCCTCCAGAACCTGAACCTGTTAAGCCTCTGCCCGAGATGGCGAAAAAAATCGAAGGCAAAACATATGTTCTCGATTCCAATCCTCTGGACCTTCAGACTCTTGCTTTAACTTTTGATGAGGAAAAGGGGGAAGCTTTACTCAGAGTGGGACTGCCGGAAAATCAGACGTTAGAGTTTCTTCTGGGGCTGGATAACGTCTCTAGATTCTCTCCCGGAGACTATGGTCTCCCTGCGGCAGGGAAAGGATCGTGGGAGTCAGACAATGTTTTTGTTGCTTACGTCGATGAGGTCGCAAATGTAAATCACTATAAGGTAACTCATACTTTTCAGGATGATCAGCTGACCATACTGTTACAGGATCCGACATGGTATGGAGATGTAGAATTTGGCGGGAGGCTTGAGGAGGGAGAAAATTAAATTTCTTCCTCTATTTTTTTATATTTCTCTTTTTTACTTCCGCATCACGAAGGTTATTGTTTTCAGGAGATTCTTTACCGCCCCTATCAGCGTCATCACAAGGACAAATGTCAGGCCTAGTTTAATGGCTAGTATTGCACCTGAATTTAAGGCGGGATTGAAAGGAAAAACCGTTAGAACAGCATATAAAAGGACAGCTGAAGCAACACTGAGTGCTGTTTCCATGGCCAGGGGTATCCATTTGATCTTAATTACAGGATAGAGCAGGTTCGCGATAATTGTCAAAATGATGAGCAGGTTCAGGTATGGAAGAATTCCCGCAAATTCCTGTGAAAACAACGGCACGATCTCCGGGGGCTGGTCTCCTGTGATGTTTACAACCACACGCACACTCGTCCAGAATAAATTTATCACAGCTAAAAATATGAGGTTCATGCCCGTGATGATCGCAACCCTGAGGGGTGATGAGAGTTGTTGGAGGCTGGAGTTAATTTCCCTGAGTTTCCCCTCATACCTGACCTTCAGCCTGGACTCATAAAGATATATTACAAGAAAAATGAGTGCCAGCACACTGATAGCCATTATCATTGCAGGAAAAACCGTAACAAAAACATTCCCCATCAGAAGGCCGACTTCCGGCACCAATATAAGCAGGATAACGGTTGCCATTGCAAGTGCGAACACCAACGCTGCCAGCACTTTTATAGCTTCTGTTAAACTTCCCGACCATTTTTTCTTTTCAGCAGCAAGAACTTCAATCTTCCTGGGGCCATTCGATCTTTGCTCGTCTCTCAAGTCATCCCTCTGTTCAGTATACAATGTATCGGTTACTTCATAAGGATGTTTACTCTCAAAAGAACTATGAAGATTCGGCTTTAGTTTAGAATTTCATTTAATCAATGTCAGGATAAAAGAATGGAATTAAAGAAGATTCCGAAAAACCCCTGATTTTTATTGATCGATTACCTGCCATTTACATGGCTGGATCTATGGGTTTTCGAAATCTTCAATTCTATTTTCATTAAGCTTTATTGAGACAGGTTTAGTCCCGGTCTCTTATCCTAAAGATGCACCTTTACAGTTAGAGTGAAGTAGCAGGTAAGATACAGGATCCATCTCTAAGGCGGTCTCTGTCACCGTTGCAGTTAGAAGACCTGCTGGATAATGTGCATGATCCGTCTCTAAGGCGGTCACAGTCACCATTGGAGTTAGAAGACCTGCTGGATAATGTGCATGATCCGTCTCTAAGGCGGTCACAGTCACCATTGGAGTTAGAAGACCTGCTGGATAATGTGCAT
>NZ_JJQL01000054.1:0-4577 GCF_000979975.1 Methanosarcina sp. 1.H.A.2.2 | reverse complement strand
TATCCCAAGTTGAAGTCGTCAACTTAATTAATTTTTTGTTAGACTGTAAATAATCATAGCCAAGAGCCTTTCTTTTTTAAGATCTTAGAAACTCCGGTCTTAGCCGGTATGAAACTAGCGAAACTAGCAGGTATGAAACTAGCGAAACTAGCAGGTATGAGAAAATTCAGTAGAAGAAAACATACACTCCGGAAACTAGCAGGAAACTTACCACGCCCATCAGAGCGCCCCCGAGAGTATTTGCCCTGAAAACCTCGGAGGGTTCAAGTTCTGCCAGTTCTCCGAAAATCCAGAAGAATGGATCATTGACATGCGAAATCACGAAAGTACCTGACGCCATTGCAAGGATCAGAATCTCCGCAGGAAGCCCAAGTTCCGGAACCAGAGGAAGCAAAAGGGATGGCGCAACAAGCATTGTTACAACCCTTGACCCCTGCACGGTTTGAAGGGCTGCTGCAACAAGAAAAGGAACAAGGATGTGAGGAAGGTTAATCTGCAGGAAAAACCTGCCAAGGGCTTCTCCTGCTCCTGTCATGGCAAGAGTTGCACCAAGAGCTCCTCCCCCACACAGGTCAAGAAGGACAACACCACTTCTCCTTACGGCTTTTTCAACCAGGGTCCTGACCATTTCCAACCCCAGCGCCCTGCTGGAAAAAATGGAGAGAAGAACTCCTATAAGGAGGGCAACATTTGGGTTTCCCAGAAAAGAAAACAGAAGAGGGGGATGCTCAAAGCCAGCCTGGAAAAGGATCAGAAGCAAAGGAAGAAAGATTGGTGCATAAGCTTCAAGCCTGCCTGACTTTCCAGTATCTCTTCCCTGCACTCCATCTTTCCTTTGTACTCCATCTTTTCTCTGCACTTCGATACCTTTTTCCTGCATTACTCCTGTCTTCTCCTTTTGTGGAGTTTCTGTAATTTCTGTAAATTCTGGCTGAGCTTGTCCCTGATTATCGTGTTCGGAAACTCTGGCGGTTTCAGTCTTCCCCAATCTTCTGGCGTAGAGATAACCTGCAGTAGAAGTAGGAACAGCGATAAAAAATCCCAGAAGAATGAGTGTGTCCGTATTTGCTGAAAGTTCTTCTGCTGCCGAAATAATTACAGGGGAAGGATATACCAGATTAAATGAGGCAACAGCCCCGAGTGCAAGTGCAGTTGCAGTGGAAATGGGGGGGTAATTAAGCTTGGTAGCCAACTCTTTTGCTATCGGAATAAAGATGACATAGGCAAGGATATAGCACATCATTGGCACGGAAAAAAGAAAACCAAGAATGTTCAGGGCAAGCAGGGGATTTCTGGAAAACCGCATAATGTCAGAAGCTATTAAAGACATTCCACCACTCTTCTGGAGCAGAAGTCCGATGATACTACCACTGGTGATAATGATAGCAAAACGGGAAAAAACATTACCAAGTCCCTTAGTTACCGCTTCAACTGCCCCCATAGGTTCTCCTGCAAGCACCCCTATGAAAAGAGATACAAAGACAAGGCTAAGGAAAGGGTGAAGCCTGAGTTTTGCTGTAAGAAGCAGTATGGCTATAAGGGCGAAAAGGAAAATAAGGACAGGGTGCATATTCGTTTAAATTTCTTCTGAAGCTATAAATCACTTCTGAAATCATAAACAATGAATTATCGACAATAGATAGTTTTCATCAGTCAGATCTCAATGATAAATTTTTAAATGTCCCCCTCCGGAAGTTGCTCAAAAGAATGAGAGGAAGAAGAAGAAGAAGAAGAAAGCTGGCTGAGTTCGTCAATTTCCTCTTCTCCAAGTACCCTTGCAAGGTTCAGGAGGATAAGAAGCCTGTTCCCTTTTTTCCCGACTCCGATCAGATATTCTGCATTAATTTTCGATTTAATCATATCTGGAGTCGGTTCAACAGAAGTAATAGGCAGTTTCAACACCCCACTTACGGAGTTTACAAGCATTCCTATAATTGTATCCCTGACTTCCACTATAATAATTCTGGACAGACTGTCCCTCTCTTTGGAGCTGAAACCAAGGCGCCTGTTGAGATCTATTACTACGATAATTTTTCCTCGCAGGTTAATTAGTCCCTTTATGCATTCCGGCGCCTGAGGAACGCGAGTGATTTTTGAAATCGGGATGATTTCGGAGACCTGCATGATATCGACTCCGAATTCTTCTCCTGACAGTTCAAACACCACCAGCTGAAGCGATTCTTCTGGAAGTGTAGAATCTTCCTTTATTGCTGTTTCCTCAAACATTTTAATCCCTCAGGCCAATTTAAGGATTTTAGCCCTTTATATTTAGCCAACCGTATTTAGCCAGCCATATTTAGCCAACCGTATTTAGTCAGCAATATTTTCGGGCTCTCCTTTTGAATTGCCAAGCCTGAATTTTTCAGTGGCTTTTTTCATCTTTTCCCCAAGCAAAGAGAGATCATTCGCCATGCTGGCAAGCTCAGACATTGAGGCACTCTGTTCTTCAAGAGCTGCGGCAGTTTCCTGGGTGCCTGCAGCGGACTGCTCCGATATAGAGGAGATATCTTCCAGTGTAGAGGTAATTTCTTCAATGGATGCGGACTGTTCTTCTGTAGCAGCTGCAACGTCTTCTATCATATTTGTGATTTCATTGATTGTGGAGACGATTCCGGTAACCATCTCAACCTCTTCACTAACCGATACTGAGCCGTTCTTCACATTCTTTTTACTTGCTTCTATGCTTTCCACTGTATCACTGATACTCTCCCGGATCTCATCAATCAGCCTGGAAATATTTTTGGCTGCGCTTCCGGATTCTTCGGCAAGTTTGCGGACTTCATCGGCTACAACAGAGAATCCTCTGCCATGTTCGCCTGCCCTTGCAGCTTCAATTGCGGCATTCAGTGCAAGCATATTGGTCTGGTCTGCAATTCTGGTTATCAGCGTTATGATCTCATTGATCTGCTGAGACTTGGAGTCAAGTTCCTTGATAACAACTTCAGTTTCATCAACAGAAGAACTGATAAGATTCATCTTAAACAGGACATCTCTGGAAACGTTTCCGATATTACGAACGGTATCATTCACCAGATTTGTACTTTTAGAAACTTTCTGGGTGTTATCCGCAACTTCCTGGATATTGTGGGTCATATCCTGCATTGCATGAGTTATATCAACAATTTTTGTGCTCTGCATTTCTGCCCCGTTAGAGATTTCAGCTGCGGTTTCTGAAATTCTCCTTGATGCAGATGCCACTTCTTCGGAAGAGGCAGACATTTCTTCCGAAAGTGTGGCAAGGCGCAGTGAACCTCCCTGAATTTCTTTAATCAAGCTGCGCAGGTTTTCAACCATTGCTTTAAAAGCCTCTGAAAGCTGGAAGATCTCGCTTCTCGAGGAACCTTTAATATCAACATCAAGATCTCCTTCAGAGATCCTGTCAGCAGCTTCGAGCAATTCGTAGATAGGCTTTCTGTAGATGTTCAAAATCACAAAAACAAGGAAAGCACCAATAAGCATTGAAAGAAAAGTGACCAGAAAGATCTTATTTATAGAGTTCACGATCAGTGTATCCAGTTTTTCTTTCTGGTCAGCACTGGCAGCTGTAGCTACTTCTCCAACCTGCGCAGCTATATCTGTCATATTTGCCTCTTCGATAGCTTTTCTTTCTTCCAGAGCCTTAAACTGCTCGAAACCGGCCTGGAAATTTTCCGCACTTGTAAGTATTTCCTTTCCTGCAGCAATATTTTCCGGCCTTTCCATTCGCCCGTTCAAGTCTGTAGAAAGTTCAATAATCTCTCCCATAAAAGTATCAAACTTATCTGCATATTGCTGATCAGGACTCATAGCATAATTTCGATACTCGTTTCTGGCTTTCATTGTCAATACAATGATCCTCTGAGCGCTCTCGGCGTTGGAGAACTTTTTCTCGAGAGTTTCATTTGAATAGCCCTTATCGAACTCTTCTCTGTACTGAGTCATCTGATTTTTAGAAAGCTCGTCTGCGTTTTTTAGTAAAGTTTCACTGTATATAGTAAGATTATCTCTCACATCTGCCTGTTCGTCATCTGCTTCAACATATCTGTCAAAAGCTTCCCTGAAATCGCTGGAAGCTGCAAGAACTAAATCCATCCGGTCGCGGTTCGCAGGATCAATGTAGCCTATGTATATTTCTTTGGATATCGCTGCCTGTGTGGGCACAAGGTTAAGATGGGAATAAACTTCTTCTTTGTAAGCAGGATCGCCGTGAATAATGTAGCTTTCCTCTGCTTGCAGGGCTCCCTGCATATTATTCATGATAAAAGTCATATTCTGGATAGCACGGCTCTTCTCCTCGACTTCGTTCATGCCTTGATAACCCGTATAACCTACAAAAAAGATCAAAACGAGGAGAAGGGCAAATCCTATCACCACATGCCCCATCTTTGTGCTTTTGTACATCTTTTTCACCCGTGATTCCAGCTTTTTCGCCTTTGCGCCCTTTCTCTCCTGCAACCGAACTATAACCCACGGAGATACTTATTGTAAAGGGCAGAAAGCTATAAACGCCTGTAAAAGGTCTTTATCCAGATTTCCCAACTAGTGCTCAATATAGATTATTTAAGAATCCATAAATTTCCTGATATAGATTATTTAAG
>NZ_JJQL01000069.1:0-6385 GCF_000979975.1 Methanosarcina sp. 1.H.A.2.2 | reverse complement strand
CAAACATGACAATTTTTAGAAGATGGTTCAAACATTCCAATCTTCAAAATGGTCTTGCCAAACCATTGAGCCTTATACTCCAACTTTGTTACAAAACTGTACCATGCAGAATCAGCCACAGCTTGAGCTAATTTGTGATTCTTAATCATACCTTTTATGTTTAAAGTTTCAATTGCAACTGCTTGGTTTTCGCGTATTAGTGACAATGAAACTTTATGCTGAAAATTATTTCTCTGGTTTGAAACTAATTGATGCTGTTTTGCAAGTTTCTTAACAGCTTTCTTCCAGTTTTGAGAACCTCTAACCTTTCTACTGACTCTTTTTCGTAGCATTTTAAGTTTCTTTATAGACTTATTAAGAAACCTGGGGTTCTCAATTTTCTCCCCTGTAGATATGGCTGCAAATGTCTTGATACCAACATCAACGCCTACCAGAGTTGATTCGGAATATTGTTGAGTTACCGGATATTTATTCAGATCCTCGGTTAAGATGCTAATGTGGTATCTTCCGGCTGATGTTCTGGAAACGGTAGCAGTTCTTAAGAATTCTGAATTAAGATCCTTCTCAACTATGAGTTCGTTATTAATGGTAGTTGTTTTGATATTAGTTTCAAAGAATTCAGGTTCAAAAAGTGGTCTATGTATATTGATTTTAATCCAGCCAATAATAGGTAGAAATATCTCAGCCGTAGTTAAGTTAATTTTATAATGCTGAGGAACCTGGAAAGAGAAATGTTGTTTTTTCTTTAATTTCTCAGCTGGATAATCCCCCAATCCTTTAAAAAAACGTTGATAAGCAGTATCTAAGTTTTTGTTTGCCTGTTGCAAAGATTGAGAATTAACATTCTTCAACCACGGATAAATATCTTTTAAGACAAGAATGTGCTTATCAAGTTCTGATCTTGAGATACTACATCCACACTGACTATATAAAATAGATTTAATATGAAGAAGTTTATTATAGAGAAAACGGACGCCGCCAAAATGCTGTTCAAGCACTTGCTTTTGGCCCTCTTCAGGATAAATCCTATATAAACTTCCTTTTCTCATATTTATCATGTATATAAAGGTTTTGAACTTATATTAAGCCAATAGTTATCGAAAAATGGCAAATATACGGAAGTTGACGGCATTCATCCCGCCACTAAAGTAACAGGCATTCTGCCTTCGTTTTTCGTAAAGAAGGGATACGTATGGAGAAAAATATCTCTTGAGCCCTTAAAACTCTTTAGAACCACTGGTCAAGGGTTTTCTGCCTGGCCCCTGAAGCCGCTTTAAGGCGTTCTACAGCTTTTTCGATCCTGTCTACGGAGAAGTCATTCTCCTCGCAGAGGAATTTGATGAGTTTTTCGGAATCAGGCTTGCCCCATTTAATTTCATAGTCGTCCGTAACATCAGGATGGGTAAAAAGTTCTTTTATACTGTCCAGCCCTTCGATTTCCATCCCTTTTTCCCGGAGCACGGCGTGGATATCTCCATGCTTTTTAATCAGTTTAAGGGCTGTTTTAGGACCCACTTTTTCCAGTCCTTTGTTATAATCCGTACCCACACAGATTGCAATATCGATAAGCTGGTCCCTGTTGACCCCCAGAGCCTCGAGGGTTTCATCGAGTTCAATCATTTCAAGTCCGACATCAACATATACATTCTTTCCAGGGAGCTTGCGTTTTCCGGTGACAGCCATGTTGCGGACGACGCTCGGTGCTCCGAAAAGGAAGGAATCGTAGTCCTGGGAAGCAACACAATCAGCATCCTTTTTAAGGACCATATAGGCAGCCTGTGCTTCCCCTTCACAGGGAGCCTGTATCCATGGAATGCCCATTATACCGAGGAGGTATTTTGAATCTTCAACGATGTCCGGGTCAACCTTTGAAGAAGCCTGAGCATACTTATAAGCAGCTTCAAGATCCCCTTCTGCCTTTGCATTTTCCCACTTCTCCCGTGAAGATTCTCTAACTTCTTTCCTTCGGTCCAGGGTCCCGGATTTCAGGTCAGGGGGTTTACCATCAAAAATGAAAATAGGTTTGATACCAGCTTCAACAAGGCTTGCTGTCCTGTAGAGCAGCCCGGAGAGGTGTGAGGTCACTTTCCCGCTTGAATTAACCAGGGGACTTCCGTCTCTCTGGCGGATAATGCTCAAAAACTGGTGAAGGGTGTTAAATGCATCAATTGCAACCACCCGGTTTGAGAGGTCTGAAAGCTCTATTTTTCTTTTCTGAAGCAGATCTCCTATATCCGTGCCCATATTTTTTCCTCTGGTGTATGAAACTCTTTTTTAGCCTCAGGCTTCTTTACTTTTACTCTATCTCTTTTACTGCCTCCGGGCAGTTACTATCCTCAGGCGGGTTTATTCGGTGATACCTGTTACTACCTTTATCTCGCTACCAGTATCTCCATCTACTGGACAATAGGCTTTATGTGTACTGAAGTTTTATGCTTGTTGCCAGATTAACGGCCTTTTGAGATGGAAGGGAGTTAAAAAGGGGATTTACAGGAAATTATTCCAGGAGAGAGATTTTCAGGAGATTATTCAATGGGGGAATTTTCAGGAAATTATTCCAGGATAATCTCCGCAGGTTCGCTCATATTGAAGTTCAGGCGGTAATCTTCTGCATAGAGTGCGGTATAATAGGTCCCTTCAGGCAGAAATTCATAGACAAAAGCCGTATTTTCATCCATCTTAAGCCTGCCAAGTGTTGTCCAGTCCTTAATGCCGGCTTCTCCGTAGACAGGAGCGTATGTAGTAATAATATCTCCGGGTTCCGGGTCAAGCACTTCTTTTGAGAATAGGATGTTTCCGTTATTCAGGACTTCGTAGGGATTCATGTAAACTCTGACAGTCCTGTTGAGAGTATCCAGGTAAAGCTGGGCAAGACAGGATCTGAACTTTCCATCTCTTTGAAGCCCCAGTTCGGTAGTAAGTATCCTGTTTCCATTTTCGCTTTCTCCTTCACAGGCTGCATAAATAAGAGAGCTTTTCCCTGTTTTGGAGTCCTCTATAAAGATCCATTCCCCTCCCCAGGCAGGGAGGCTGTAGTTCGTGCCCCCTGAACAGGTGAGGGGCATTCTTCCTATGAGGACCGAGCCTTCCGGAGAGGCTATGAAGTAAACCTGGTCTACCGAAGCCAGCCCGGAATCGTCTTTTACTGAAAAGGAATCTCCGGATTTTGAGATGCCGGGTTCTGTAAAGTCCGCACAGGTTCTCACAGAATAGCCATCAAGAAATTCCGACCATGCTTCGGAAATGGAAACCCTGCCGTAATATTTAGAGTAATTGTCCTGAGTCTGGGGAGAATATACGGAGACTCCATATGCACCAGGCATTGTGCCGTCCTGCCTTGAGTAAATAACAAAATCTTCAAGCGATTTTATGAGAGCTTCAGACCTGCCTGCAAGTTCCGGCATTTCCTCTCCGATTCTCAGGGCAAAACTCTTCAGGTCCATTGAGATTTCAGATCCTTTCTTTGGTTCTACCCCGAACTTCCGGGCTTTCGTAAGAGATGCCCCAAGTCCACAATACCCTTCCGGGTTTGAAACGCTTGTACCCATATCATCTGCAAGCCTATCGATATTCTGCAGTACTTCATCGGTTTTTGAGAGGTCAAGGAGAGAAAGGGTTCTGGGGGGCACATGAGAGGAATTCTCCAGATAGCTGTCAATAATAACCCTTCCTATTTCTTCTGTAGGGGCTTTGGGATTTTCTGAGACATAACCTATGAAAGCAACATAGTCCCAGCCATGGGTAGGTTCGATTGATTCGGAGGCGAGCATGTAATCTGCAGAAGGCTTAACCGCGCTTGCAAGCTCAAGGGTGGACATGAGGCAGGCATCAAAACCAATAAGGTCAAAATGCATTCCTGAGGCTTTAAGAGTGTCACTCAGTTCAGGAAGCTCCAGCCTGTCATAACCATGATTCTCGTCAAAGCAAACCCCCCTGTAAGCATCTCCATGGTCCCAGAAAATAAGCAGGGTACTTTCACTCTCATAGTTTTCTCGAATATATGAAAGAAAGGTTTCAAGCCCTGCGGCATCTCCCATGTTTGCGTGGGGATATGTCTCTCTGTGGATGCCCCCATTGCCTATGGTCCCGTCCTCTCCGTCCTTTCTGAGATCCTCAAGCTCTGCGATTGTCATGCCCTCCCATCCCTCTGCAGAAGCTCCTCCATAAGCTATAAGAATTTCAGTATCTTCCCCGTTCAGCGTGGAGGCACCATCAATTATTTCGAGGATATCCTTGCTGGCATATTTGTTTGAAGACTCAAGGTCACTTCCAACCATATAGATAGCAACAACAGTAGATAGCCGGTGTTTCTGAATATCTGCCTCAGGTCCTGCAGAATCTCTGCTTTCGATTTCAGCCCCACCGCCGGGCTTTTTAAAATCTGTACCTTCTTTTAGACAGCCACTGCTCAGCAGCAAAAAAAGAATTATAATAAAAATAATTACAGTAAACCCTGCTTTCTGGAATTTCCATCCCAAATTCAGCTCTCCATGAATGCCATCCAGGCTATCCCGGAGAAAAGGGAAACATCCAGGAATCTCTAATTTTTGTCGGCATATGTCGAAGTAGAAGGGTGTCAGGCGGTAAGATCAAGTCGGACGTCAATTACGGAATCTTCATTTGCCTCTATTTTGGATATTGTTAACAGATTTCCTTTTCTTTCCAGAAGCGTCGCCTTCGTGACCTGGACCTGGTGACCATCTATTTGTTTTTTGCTATTATTTTTATGGATAACCAGAAGCTTCTGGCCCATTTCGGCTCCTTCTCCTATTTTGGACACTATATTTCGTATGACCTGCTCAAAATCAGAATAAATCAAAATCTCCGACTTATTTGCAACCTTTTTGATAATGCCAATCGGTTCCAGATTGAGGTGCATATTAGCTTTCCTTCTTTACCTGTTTACACAAGTAATCAATATACTAACTCTGAGTAATAATAACTTACGATACACTATATCAATTTGAATATATTTATAACTGTCTGGATTCCAGATATTCCTCTCTACTACAGGACATCCAATATATATACTTTGCTAAATCATGGGGCTTGCGCCTGAAAATACTGAGCAGGATAACAATTCCGTATCGATAAATAACATAAATTATCATATATGTAAATGCTCGTATTAACAAATCAAATTAATCAAAAATGTAAAGTAGATTCTCTTTTACAAATCCTGTATATTAACTTTTCCTCTTAATTGTATCTGTTTGTGCCGGTATTTACTCCATAGAGCAATTCAATTACACGAATTTTGCATATTGTCCAGCCTGAAGAGATATTCTAAAATGAAAATATTTGGAAGTTTTCTAAAAAATCGTTGATTAACGATAAAATCCGTTTAAAAACAGTCTTGGTGAAAAAGAGGACGGACAGTTTAAAAACCATCCGATAAAAAAGAGGAGGAAATGGAAAGAAAGACAGTTTGAAGGGAAAATTAAGACCGAATTAAGAGGGTCTGAAAAAAAGGCAAAGAAAACACTGTGAAAAGAAAGACAGGACACAAAAAGAAAAAACCTGGCACAGATGGCAGATAATTGAAGAGAATCTTATTAGAAGAAACCTGGCCGTATTTTACTCCTGAGGGAAAAATAAGATTGTGAGCAGAAATCAGTGATATTTTCTGCGGTTGAATTCATATACTGCATTATCAACTTTACTTGAGAGCTCATTCATACTTTCTTCGATTTTTGTTTCCGAACTTTCCATATTAACCCTGAGGGCACGGTCCTTTGCTTCCATCTTGTCTTCAAAACTCTGAAGCTTGTCATTAATAGAGATGAGCATGAGAGATAATGTTCCGGCCAGAATCATAATCGATAAAATAATTAAAGGGTCAATGAAAGGATTTGTGGGCTTGTATGTAAACCTTCTAAGCCATTCGAAGGATAGAAGGAATGATGACAGAACCATCACAACAAGGAATACTGTATCTCTGGTCTCCATTGTATACCTCTAAAGTACTTATGGAATTTCTCCTTATGCAGTCATAAACTTCGTGTAAAACCACAAATTCCTCATAACGGGCTGAAAATTATTAGGTGGAGATAATTTCCATTAAAGTATTTACTGTTTTTATATTTTTTCCGCATTTCCATATTTACTATTTTTCTATTTTTGCTTGTTTTTTATACAGTGATTCTATATAATTTTTTGCATAAACTATTTATGTATCTTTTATCCAGAATTTATTTTTTCCCTGATCTCTCAAAAAACCAAACAATATCTGAAAGAAAATTCCCTGGATTCCTATCAGGTAAACTAACAGTGGAGGGAGAATTCTTACAACAGACTTTCCGCAGATCTCGGATTATTATTCAGGTATTTTTATTGGAAAACTGTAAATAATGTAACTTGCTATTGAATTTTTGAATTTTTATGC
>NZ_JJQL01000010.1:0-5840 GCF_000979975.1 Methanosarcina sp. 1.H.A.2.2 | reverse complement strand
TGAAAGTTTAAAAACGTTGCCAATAAGCGTATTATTGAAGAGTTGACGGCTGTATCCCGCCATTAAAATGACAGGGATTAGCCTTAGACGCTCCTAAAAAAGAGAAACCTTTAATAAAGACTACTGCGTAAGTGACTTTTTTGCTTTATAGAGACTCGACTCATAGCACAGAGAACCGGAGAACAACTCAAAAAAGAATTAAAAAGAATGGAAAAGTTGAGAAGAATAATTGAAATATGATGACGAGTTTCTACAATATGCACAATACTAATATATTATTATATCTGGCAAAACGCCAGAAAAAGCTAATCAGGAAGGAGATTGGTAGAGGAAAAAGATCTCACGGAAAGTAAACTTCGAAGGCTTTTTATGAAACATAATGCCCCCAGCCTAACCGTTGATGCTGTAATTCTCTTTAAAAACAAGCTTGTTCTGGTGAAGAGAAAATACCCCCCATATGAGGGAGAATTTGCCCTTCCTGGAGGCTTCGTTGAAATCGGGGAAAGTACAGAAAAAGCAGCTTCCAGGGAAGCTTTTGAAGAAACAGGCCTTTCTGTAGAGATTCTCAAACTTATCGGTGTCTATTCCGACCCTGAACGCGACCCCAGGAGACATACAATCTCAGTGTGCTACCTTGCGAAAGGATACGGAGATTTAAAATCAGGCTCTGACGCTGATGCCGTTGAACTTTTTGAGCTTGATTCAATTCCTGAACTGGCTTTTGACCACAATAAAATGATAAATGACGCAAAAAGTGATATTAATGCAGTTCTGTACCAAATGCAAAAGTATGATGTTTCCTAAAGATGGTAACTACCAATGTAGAAAATGTGGGAACATAATACCGATTGAAAATAACGAAAAGAATTTCGTCTCCAAAGCCAAGATTGACGATCATGAAGTAGTAGTACTCGAAGGTGAACAGACTTCAGGCCTGCCAACAACGAGTGTAAAATGCCCGGAGTGCGGGAACAATACAGCAGCCTGGTGGCTCAGACAGCTCAGGTCTGCAGATGAATCCGAGACCCGTTTTCTCAAATGTACGAAGTGCGGGTTTACCTGGAGAGAATACGACTAAATTCCACAACCTTTTCTTAGGGCCCTTCTTAAAAATGTACTTTTTAAAAATGTACTTTTTAAAAACGTACTTATTAAAAATGTACCTCTGGAAAACGAATTTTCAGGTCAGAACTTCTTTTATGTCTCAGGCAGAGCCTGTTGCTTCCTGATTTTCTGACCAAGATTTATATAGTTGCCGGGACTTTGAATCTAATAGTTTATCCCGATTCCATATATGGCTACTTATTCCGATTCGGAAAATTTTCCTCAAAAGGATAGAAAATCCTAGATCGTAAGGAAATTTATATATCCAAGTGATAGATAAGGAGTTTAAGGCTTAAATTTATTTGATGGAGAAGAATCATGTTCAAGGCAGCAATTAATGCAGAGCTTCTGAAAGACGCGATTGCCGCACTGGCTGTAATTGTAGATGAAGTTAGATTTAGAATAAAACCCGAAGGTATTTCGGTAAAAGCAGTTGATCCTGCCAACGTTGCAATGGGGATTTTTGAGCTTGGATCATCGGCTTTTGATGAATACAGCGCTGATGAGTGTGAGATCGGACTCGACCTGAATAAGATTACCGACCTGCTGGGAATTGCGGACAAGAGCGATACAGTTAGGATGGAACTTGAAGAAGGAAGCAATAAACTCCTGATTGATGTAGGAGGGCTGTCCTATACTCTTTCTCTTCTGGACCCTTCAACAATCCGTGCAGAACCCAGAGTTCCCCAGCTCGATCTGCCTGCCAAAGTTGTCCTGAATGGTGCAGACCTCAGGCGTGCCGTAAAAGCCGCAGAAAAGATAAGCGACCATATGCTCATGGGAGTTTCTGGCGATACTTTCTATATGGAAGCAAAGGGAGACACCGACAAGGTCCGCCTGGAGATGGGCAGAGACCAGCTAATCGACCTGAAAGCAGGAGAAGCCTGTTCTCTCTTTTCCCTGGATTACCTGACAGATATAGTCAAACCCACAAACAAGGTAAATGAGGTCACCCTCTCTCTTGGCAGAGATTTCCCTGTCCTGATTGACTTTGAAATTGCAAACGGTGCAGGAAGAATATCCTATCTCCTGGCTCCGAGAATAGAATCGGACTAAGGGTGGCATGCAGGCCGAAAAACTTGCATATTACCCATTTATTTCAGAAGCATCTGCCCATGTTGGAAACCTGGGAATTTCTCTGGAAAACCTGCTCAATTCGCGAGCTTACAGGGCTGCAAGATCCCGTGGAATAGAAAGGGTAAAAGAAGCTCTTGAAGGAGAAATTAAAAAATCCCCTGTATCAGGGGAAGTCCAGGTACTCTCGGAACTCCTTTCCTATCCCTTTGCCAGGATGCTGGTTGCCTGTGTGGATGACCAGCTCTTTACCCGGCGCTATGCTCTAGCAGAAGCCAAGGCTGCCTACGCTTTTTTAAGAAACGAAACCCCGAATTTTCTGCTCGAATTCGGGGAAGATTTTGGAATCTTGGCAGATTTCAGGGACTCCTATTTCAGTATGCATTTTACGGACTATATTCGCTTTTCAAATTCCCTCAAAGACCCCTCCTGGAAACTGACAAACCGCCAGCTCAGGGCAGGCAAAATAAAAATAACAAAGGAAGAGTTTGCAAGGCTTCTTGAAGAAGCAGTCAGGGAAAGGATCGAACAGTCCTTCCCCATCCCGGAAATTCCTCCCGAAATCTCCAGCTTCTGCTCCCCCTACGTTTCCGAGATAAAGGAACAGTTCGAGGTCCAGAAAAAGAAATTCGGGGCTACGGACTTCGGAGCTGTTGAGCCCGACCTCTTTCCTCCCTGTATTGCCCATGCGCTTGCAAACGTACAGGGTGGAGTTAACCTTGCCCATTCGATGCGTTTTGCAATGACTTCTTTCCTGCTCAGTGTAGGAATGTCAGTAGACGAAATCCTGAACCTTTTCAACATCTCTCCCGATTTTGACGCGGAAAAAACCCTCTACCAGATAGAACACATTGCAGGCGCTACAGGCAATGCATACAAACCCCCAGCCTGCGACACCATGAGGACCTACGGCAACTGCGTGGGAAAAGATGGGCTCTGCGAAAAAATCAGCCATCCTCTTGGGTATTATGAGAAAAAGGTCTACATAAGAAATAAAGAAAGGGAAAGGGAACAGGAAAAAGAGCAGGGAGAGAAACATCAAGTCGAACAGGAAAGGGAAAAGGGGAAAGAGCAGGAAAAAGAAAAAGAAAAGGGAAAAACCTGAAATAGCTTTAACGCCCCGGTTTCCCAAAAGTTATCTTCTTTTTCGCGATTTTCTTCTGTAGGGTTTCATTCCCGACTATGCCGCTCCGTCTCAATTATCTCCTTTTGTATTCCCTGCATTTCCCCACGAACTTATCTACCGGGAAGCTGGAAGGATGGGAGTGCATGTATCCTGCAAGGGTATTGTGTTCCACAAGCCCGTCAAAACCGTCCTGTATGCCTTTCCCGCGGATCATTTCGTATGCAAACCTGGCATCACGGTCGCATTCCGTAAGGGAGTAATGGAATTCGTGACCTCTGATATTGTGGGAAGAGAAGTTTTTGTCAAGGGGGCGGGCTTCGGTATACCCCAGAGCCTTCAGACGGTTTGTCATGCGGGTATTTGCAGGCACAACATCAGCCAGTTTATATGTCCGGTCTTCTACTTCATAAGTTCCGCAGAGATAGAGCAAGCCGCCGCATTCCGCATAGATGGGAAGGCCGTCAGCTGCAAGTCCTTTCAGTTTCCGGGTAGTCTCTGAGTTTTCAAGGACTTCTGCATAGAGCTCAGGGTAGCCGCCTCCAAGGTAAATTCCGTCTACATCCGGAACGTCACCTGCCATAGGGCTAAAAAATATTACTTCTGCTCCGCTGTCTCCGAATGCATCGAACATATCCCGGTAGTAGAAACAGAACGCAGGGTCCCAGGCAACTCCGATCCTGAGATCAGTTTCTGGCCTCTGAATTACCTCAGCCTCCGGAACTGAACAGGGCTCAGCAAGTTCAAGCACCGCATCAAGGTCAACATTTTCTTCAATAAAGGCTGCCATTTCCGCAGTGTTGTAGTCCTTTTCATGCGCCATGTAGAGCCCCAGATGCCTTGAAGGGACCTCAATATCTTTCCTTCGGGGAATTGTGCCGATAACAGGAATGTTGCCCGGAAGCGCATTCTTTACAAGTTCTGCATGGCGAGGGCTGCCTACCTGGTTCAGGATAACGCCTGCAACCCTGACTTCCGGATCGAATTCGGAATAACCTTTCAGGAGAGCTGCGGCACTTCTTGACATGCCGTGGACATTGATTACCAGAATCACCGGAATATCCAGAGTCTTTGCTACATGTGCCGAGCTTGCAATTTCCGTAGAGTCAATCCCATCAAAGAGCCCCATGACACCTTCAACGACAGCAATGTCAGCATCTTCAGACGTACGGGCAACTGTCTGCCTCACCCCTTCCGTGCCCATCATATAGGTGTCCAGATTCCTGGAAGAGCGCCCGCAGATGGCTGTGTGGTGGGAAGGGTCAATGTAATCCGGCCCTACCTTATAAGGCTGGACTCTTAGTTGCCTGTGCTTGAGGGCAGCCATAATACCCATGGAGACTGTGGTTTTTCCAACTCCACTATGGGTTCCTGCGATAAGTATTCCTTTTGTCATTTGGTAACTATTGTATAAATTAATATATATAAGGTTATTAATCAAGCTGTTTCGAGCGCTTTATGCCGTTTTCAAGAAAGGGATAAAAAGAAATGAGAAGGAATGAAAAGAATTTAGGAGAATTTGCGTAAAAAGTGTGAATAAATTATATTCTTTAGGAGAAATTAGGATTAAAACTGAACCAATTAATATCAACATTTGCAATTTATTAATTAACTTTTAATTCAACCTCTTATGAACCATTATAAAATAAGATGAAGTGTTATAAAGTTTTAAATTTACTTTTACCAGAGTATATAGCACAATCAAGTGTTAAATGTATTTTCCCGGTTTTATTATTCGATATAAAGGCTTAAATACGGTTTTTAATTTTGGTTTTGGACAAGTAGTGTAAGTATTTTTATATGTTTAACTGTGCCGATACTTTTAGGTTCCAGATCTTCTCAGATAAAATGAGCAAGATCAGACAAACTAGTAGGAACAATTGGAGGGAAAAAATGCACTTCAGTGAAAAACCAATTATAAAAATTCTGGCATGTGCTTCTATTATAATAATGATGTCAAGTTTAATTACTGCAGGAGCAGTTTCCTGTAATGCTCTTACATCTGCAGAAACCCCTACAGTTTCCTGTGACACTCTTGCAAATTGTGGACAGGCAAACTGTAATTCATGTGACTGTGAATCTATTGTAGCCTGTAATCAGGCAAACTGTGAATGTGACTCATGCGGCTGCGATTCTATTGCAGACTGTGATAAGGCAAACTGTAATTCATGTGACTGTGAATCTATTGCAGACTGTGAGAAAGCAAACTGTGAATGTGACTCATGCGGCTGCGATTCTATTACAGATTGTGGACAGAAAACCTCTGATGACGTTGTAGAAACTCCAGCAAAAAGCTGTGACGTTGTAGAAACTCCAGCAAAAAGCTGTGATGTTGTAGAAACTCCAGCAAAAAGCTGTGACATTGTAGAGACTCCAGCAAAAAGCTGTGACATTGTAGAGACTCCAGCAAAAAGCTGTGACGTTGTAGAAACTCCAGCAAAAAGCTGTGACGTTGTAGAGACTCCAGCAAAAAGCTGTGATGTTGTAGAAACTCCAGCAAAAAGCTGTGACATTGTAGAGACTCCAGCAAAAAGCTGTG
>NZ_JJQL01000037.1:0-78576 GCF_000979975.1 Methanosarcina sp. 1.H.A.2.2 | reverse complement strand
AGTAAAAACGGATCCCCCTTTTCTTATTCTTTCTTTCGATGGGTCGCCCGCCAGTCTGTGGGCACTCCGATAATATGAGGATAAAAATAGTATGAGGATAAATAATAGTTTACGGGGTAAGAAAGAGGCTTACAGGATTTTTCCCCTTACCACCATCAATTCTTCAAATGAAATCTTTTTTCTCCCCACAACATCGACCTTAAACCCCATTTTCTCCATTTTCTCCTTTACAGCTTCCAGCCCGGTAATCGAAGAAATCAACACCAGAATTTTTCCTCCGGGGCTCAGGTAGTTCCTGACCTCATCTAAAAACCGGTCAAGGGTTTCCCGCCCGCTGGCTCCGCCGTCAAAAGCATAATTTAACCAGCCGGGAACTTTTTCTTCTTCGGAAGTGGGAAGGTAGGGCGGGTTGAAGAGGATGAGGTCAAAAGAGGTTTTCCGGTTTTCCGGCTTCAGGCCTTTGAAAAGGTCTGTGCGGATTACCTCAACACCGTTTGCTTTTGCACAGCGGGCAGCATGGGGGTTGATTTCTGTTGCAAGCACGCGGATGCCCTTAATATTTGCCCTGAGCACGGCAGATACAAAACCCGAGCCTGCCCCGATTTCAAGAATGTGCATGCCTGGCTCTGCCTCTTCAAGGGCTGCGTCAGCAAGCAAAAAGGAGTCTTCTGCAGGCTCGTAGACAAGGTCTGTGGCTCCGAGTTTGACCCGGGTGTTTTTGTATTCTATCTCAACCATGGATTATCTGGATTTGAGGTCAAAAATTATATTTGCAATGCTGGCAAGCTCTTCAGGAGTAAGGTTTTCCGCTCTTTTGTTCATGAAATCTTCAGGGAGCTGGTTTACAACCTCTTTTACTTCCGGGATCTTGAGCACATGATTTGTGTTCAGGATCGAATTTCTCAACTTTTTTCGACGTTGGCTGAAGACTGCAGTAACAAATTCGAGAAAGAAGGCTTCGTCGCGGACCTCGAATGGAGCGGGACGGGGGATCAGTTTGATAACTGCAGATTCAACTTCAGGTGCTGGCTGGAAGACACCTTTTGGAACTTTCATGAGGATGGAAGCATCGGCAAAGTAATATGTATCGACCGTAAGGCGGGAGTAGTCCTTGCAGCCTGGAGAAGAGACCATGCGGACTGCAAACTCGTACTGGTACATCAGAATTCCAAGTTCGAATTTATGGCGCAGGAGCTTGAAGGTGATTTCCGAGGAAATGGAATAGGGAAGGTTTGAAACAACCTTGTCAAACTCAGGAAACTCGATTTTCAGGGCGTCGCCTGCAATAATCTCCACATTTTCAACATTATCGAAGCGGTCGTGCAGGACTGAAACAAGGGCAGGGTCAAGCTCGACTGCAATTACCTTTTTTGCTCTCCTTGCAAGCCGTTCGGTTAGGTTTCCGATTCCTGCACCGATCTCAAGAACCGTATCCTGCGGACTTAGCTCAGCAGCAGCAACTATCCGGTCCAGGTAGCCAGTATCAACGAGGAAGTGCTGATCAAAGGTGCCTCCTTTTATATTGTACTTTTTAAGAATAGAACGAACCAGGGCTGAAACCTCCTTAATAAAGTAAGCATTTGTAAGCGTTTTGTATCGTTTGTAAATATTTCATTGACAATTTGTAAATATTTTGTAAATATTTCGGATGTATTTTGTAAATATTTTGGATGTATTTTGTAAGTAGTTTGTTTGAAGTAAATTAAAGCAGACAAGTTAAAGTAAATAAATCAATTTAGTTAAAGTTAGTAAACCGTTAATAGATAAACCCTGTAGATAAATTCTCAAAAACCGAACGTGTAGAAGCCAGAGATGCAGAAACCGGATTAAAAAAAATAGAATGAAAAGGTTCACCGATCATTCGGGCCCTGATGGCGAGGAGGGATGGTGAACAGCCTGTACTTGATGAAATCATCCTTGAGTTCTTCTTCGATCCTGTGGGAAATGACTTTAGCAGGGTCATGAAGGCTCGGGATTCTCTCACGGATGTCCTGAAAGCTCTTAAACTCCCCTTTCTTGCGTTCATCAATGATAGACCACATGAGTTTTTTCCCTATTCCGGGAAGGAGTTCAAGCATATGCAGGCGGGTTGTGATGGAATGGGCATCGTTGAAGAATTTGACGAACCTTTCTTCTTTGTGCCTGATGCTTGCTTCAAGGATGAAGGGCAATTCGAGGTTTGCTCCGGTAGTAAGGTCAGAATGCCCGATCCTCTGTTTTACGTGGTCTATTTCATTTCTGTCTCCAGGCCCGATATAGACTCTTGACTGGATTTCAGGAACGACACCGGCTTTTGGGACCAGTTCCATAAGAGTGAACTTTTTATCCCCCACAGCCTGCACAAGAGGTTTTTTCTGGTACATTGACGTACCGTCAACGGATTTTCCATAGGGAAGATAATCGAGGACCCATACATATTCCTCCCTGTCCTGTGGACTCTCCGTGGCTTTTCCGGATGAGCGCGGAGCTCTTTCTGACTGCCTTTCAGATTGTGGTTTACCTGCCGGCCGCCTGCCGTCAGAAGAAGGTCTTTCGGCAGATGATCTGCCAGTGTACGGTCTACCTGATTGCGACTTCTCTACTTTCATCAGCACCCATCCTATCGATAAATATGAAACCCCATTAAATGTCAGGGTATGCTCACCTAGATATGCCAAGCTTCTTTTAGCTCTTCTATCTGGTTCAGGATCTTCCCCAGCTACCAGACCTGTTGAACTATTCCCCGAACACCAGTTTCCTGAAACTGACCTTTATCTCGGCATTCTCAGGTTCGGGGACTTAGAGGTCCAGAAAATCCTCTGCTGCTAAATTCTTCAGGTCAAGGTACTCTATGATACTTTAAAGTACTCTAACCAGATTTAGGATACTTCCCTCATGAATAACAAGATAAACTGCTATATAGATTATTCTCTTTACTTTTTAATTATTCCATAGCCGCGAATACATATTCCAGAATTTGATCCAGCTCTTCATTGCTCAGGGTGTACTTTTCTTTCGCATAGATTGACCTGAGTTCGTCTCTGGATTGAGGCAGGATGTCCGCGATCCTGATCGCGATAACGGGCTTCATTTTTTCAAGCTCAAGTAACTTATTAACAAGTTCCCTCGACTTCTCTCCGCTGATTTTTGAGAACTGTTCCGCATGATGCAGGGCTTTTCTGAAACTGTATGCAACCTCTAATCCCTGTTCTCTGCGCTCGTCAGCGATCCCGGAAAGTATATCCTTGACCTCAGCCAATGTCAATAACTCTTCGTTGATGACTTCCTTAACTATCATTGGAATACACTCTTTTGAATTAAAATTTCAGGTAGTTGTACTTCCTTACAGAGCAAATATGTTTTACTGCTATTATTGTGAGCTCTGATTCCTGCTGCCAGTATTTTTCTGCCTTTCAGTACCCAGCATGCGCCCGATAAGCCGAAACTGTTTTGAATGACGTTATCCTGAACTATTTCAGCTATATGTTTTACAAATGATATATAATTATAGATGTTCCTTTGCCAGGATAAAAAACTAATTTTTAAAAAGCAGTTATTTCATATCCCCTTTAAACGTGCCCTTTTACAGGTTTTTAAGGGACATTAGTTCTGTTACATTCAATCCTTTAGCGGGCCGTTACTCAGGCTGTATTTACCGGAATTTCTGGCAGGATTTTCAAACCTCCGGTTGGAGGTCTGGATACCTTAAATTCCGAAATAAAAGGGAAAATTAGGTTGAAAAAACCTAACTACCTTGCTCGGAATCAGTACTTCTGAGGTTTCAGGTGCTGGGGAAGAGAAATGACGCTCTTCATTGCGTTTCCGTTGCGGACTGTCAGCACATATGAGCGACCGCGCTGCCCGACAACCTTTCCAGTGGATCCCTGAAACTTTGGATTTGGCATACCTTTCTGGACGCTAGGGTCTATGTCAATGTGGACCATCTGTCCTTCTTTGAATTCCTGGATTGCCCTGCTTACAGGGGATATTCCTCTTTCGCGAACCGTCTTCTTTAATTTGTATCTTGTGCAGCGTCTTTCACCGTGGGAATTTGACATCGCATGTTCCTCCGTTAGAATGCTAGATTAGTTTTTCTTTAATGAAGTTTCTGTTTAATAATTGATTTTCCTCTAAATAATATGGATATTATTTAAATGAACCGTTCATTAAGCCACTCTTTCCCTGTGGCCTGACCGGCTAATGAAACTGATTCAGATTGAAATCCAGATTGGTTTAGATTAGATCGATTCAATTTGTTTAGATTGATTTAGTTTATTTAAAGCAGATTCAGATGCCTGGGGCTTAAATTTCGACGTTAACTACATCAAGATCTTCCACAAGAGCTTGGATTCCTAGAAGCCCCGTCAGGCTTGGGTTTGTCCTGCCCTCGTCCCCGGAAACCAGTTCTTTGACGTAAAGCCCGCCTTCACAGTTTACGGTTATGTAGGCGCGACCATCATCTGTCAGCTCGTCAAGCGTAATGCTGTGCACGTATCTTTTCCGGACAAGATCTGCCCGCCTGTGAACCACACGCTTTGGAGTCTGCTGGGCAATCTCTGTGCCACTCAATGACTCAAGGCATGATTTAAGCTTTTCCTCTGAAACAGGCTCTTTAAATGTAACTTTAAGCTTATAAGTTTTATCCGCCTTTGAGCTCTTCAGGGTCTCAATCATACCTTTTTCGACAAAACGAAGTTCCCTTACCTCAACTTTTCCTGCAGCATTCTCATTAATTCTGGCAGCAAGTGCTTCAAGATCAGCCACGCGTCTTACAGGAGACTTTGCTTCTACCACAAAGGGTCTACCGCTTCCGAGCATCAGGGCATCTATATCTTCCCTGCCAGAACCATGAAAAGCCGTATCAACAGCCTCAAATGCTTCGATAACAGGACCTTTGATAAGTTCGTCTACGGACTCTGGATATTGTTTGCCTGTAAACCCGCACCTTTCGCAGCCTCTGCCCTTACATGCCCTGCAGGGCCAGCGAGTCTGGGGGATTCCTCGGACTTTTTTGAGGTAGCGCCCGTAGATATATGCTGAACGGACCTGAAGCTCGAATTTGTTTGCTGCAAGGTCAAGGGTGATCACAATATCCGGGTTTTCAAAATCCACTTCTTTTCCAACCGTTTCTGCAATCCGCTTGCCTACTTCCCGGTTAAGCTCGGATTTCAACTGCTCGGCATAGGCAGTCCCTGCCTCAGCCCATAGGATCTCTTCGTTTTCACTGAGAAGCCCGCTGACCTTTGTCCCCACGAGGAAGGTGGAGTACTCAAGACCTTCGAGAGCCTTTGCAGCTTTTTCTGCCCACCCATCCAGTTTTTTGAACTGGTCAAGGCAGACCCAGCACTGCTCATCTTCTCCCTCAATTCTGAGAGTTTTCCTTGCACGGGCACTGCAGGAAACAAGTTCCTTTAAGAGAGAGTCGTCATTTTCACTTTTGTAAATGCGGTCCCCTTCAAGGACGAGGGCGAGTTTCATTGCCTGCCCGCGCTCTTTGTTGCTGAGGCCTGTGGACAATTTTGCAAACTGACGGCCCATGCAGTGGTCACAGATAGGGCCTTCGTGCAGAATCTTTTTTGAAATTTCAAGTACATCCATTTGGTTTCACGTTCTCTAAGCTCTTTGTTCGGGAAATATATATGGGGAGTGGAGAATGAAAGATAATTTTGAAAGTATTGGCAGATAATATTGAATGATAATATTGAAAGATAATATTGACAAATTATATTGAAAGATATTATTGAAAGATATTATTGACAGATTATATTGAGTGTAGTAGAGATGATGCGCAAATTTAAGGCATGTGCCTGAAAAGGCACATCCGGATAAGTTTCTATCCTGATACAGGGAAATGGGATATAACTTTTTGGATAAAAACCTGATTCAAAAATCGCAGCTCACTCCTCAGTTCCGGAGTTTTCTCCTCCTGGAATTTCCCCTCTTTTTGCTTCAACCCTGTCCAGTTCGTTGTGGATAAGGGTTATGCAGTGGTTGGAGTGAAGGGAAATGGGACCAACCGAGATAATCTGTGCTCCTGCTTCAAGAAGCTGTTTTTCCTCTTCTTCGGTAACACCTGTGTGGTCGCCCAGAATAAAAACCGGGTTTCGGATTTCACCGGCAATTTCTCTTATATCCTTTCCGTCTTCTCTAAGATAGAGCAAGGTCCTCCCTTCAAAAGAAGTCAGCAGGGACTTTAAGTCTCCTTTACGGATCCAGACGCCAGGCGTGGACCGGGTATCCAGTTCAGTTGTATTTTTCAGAAGGGCTTTACTGATAAGCGAACCACTGCTTCTTTCGTCCGGATTCAGGTATCTCAGGTGGAGCCCTTCAAACCTGATAATTTTTCCGGGCTCAGGCTCCCCCAGAAGAAGCAGGTGCACGTTTACATCCCTGCGCATTCCAAAAGAGAGGAAAAGGGCAGAGCTTACGCAGCGGCAGAGTATATCCATTCTTCCTGCAGACCCGGGGAGGTCATTTAAAGAAAAATCGCCGCTTGTCATTGCTTTATGCCCTATAATAATGATGTCACGCATGGGGCAGTATATTACGTAAGGGATATAAAAGATGTGTGCATGTCAACAGAATAACACATAACATAAAGTGTAACAGAGATCGTATATAATAATTCAAACTAAAATTAAAAATCATAATTAACAGATCATAGAATTAAACATAGGATTAACAGATCATAGAATTAACAGATCATAGAATTAACAGATCATAGGATTAAACGTAAAATTAACAGATCATAAAATTAAAAGATCATGATAAGGACGGGATAAGGATGAAGATACTCGCTATTTCCGACCCCCATGGGGATTATTCGAAGATAAAAAAGATCATAGAACGAGCTGGGGCCTTCGACCTTGCTGTGGTAGTCGGAGACATTACCAATTTCGGGCCCGATGAGAAGGTAGACGAGCTGGCTGAAATGTTTGATAAGCCTGTGCTTGCAATTCCCGGGAACTGCGACCAGAGGAGCATCCTGAAAGCCCTTGAGAATTCAAAAGCCGTAAACTTGCACGGAAAAGCTGAGCAGATTGGAAATATCCGGTTTATCGGGCTTGGAGGCTCAAACCCCACCCCTTTTAATACCCCCTTTGAGCTTTCCGAAGAAGAAATCGAAAATGCCCTTGAAGGAATGGTCTGCTCAGCCGAAAACTCAGGTGAATGCGGGACAATAGTGCTCCTGACTCACGCCCCACCCCACGGGGCAAGAGACGAGCTGCCTTTCGGACATGTGGGCAGTAAAGCTATCCAGAAGTTTCTGGACAGGGTTGACCTGATGGTCTGCGGGCATATCCATGAAGCAAAAGGCATTGAACATGTCGGAAAAACAGTTGTTGTAAACCCCGGGGAAGCCTGCAAAGGTTCCTGCGCCCTTATAACTATTGAAGAAACCGAAAACAAATCCATTGAGGTTGAATTCGTGGAAGTATAAAACAAGTTTTAGTCGGATTTAATCAACCATATTTAATCAACCATATTTAATCAACCATATTTAATCAACCATATTTAATCAACCATATTTAATCAACCATATTTAATCAACCTGATCTCAATTGACTGGATCTCAATTACCCAGGGTCGACCAGGTTTTCGGAGTAATCGGTATATTAGAGAGATTTCCGAGTACTCTGAACCTTTTTCTCCTTTCAGGAGTATATTCATTAACAAGAACATCCTTACTATCTAATTATATTTAGTTTCACATCAATTTAGATAATGTCTTCCCATATAATAAAGTGAACAGGATCTTATAGAACTCACTTTAACGATATATAGAACTCACTTTAATTACATTATTTTGTTTGAGTATGGAATTACAGCCAGAAAAATCTGAGAGGTTGAGCTACGGACGTAATTAGCGAGTTCGGTTTTGATCCGGTTTTTGTGGATTTCCTGACAAAACTTACCGTTGCATTTTTGATAGGGATCATGGTAGGTGTGGAAAGGGAGCACAGAGGCCTTGAACACGAGATTTTTGCGGGCGTCAGGAGTTACAGCATAACCTGCATAACAGGTATGCTCGTTGCTCTTGCAAGCGAATCTGCAGGTCCGGGTTTCGTTTACGTAGCCACGCTTTTCTTTGCAGCTATCTGTTCCATAATTGCCTATTCCAAGATATTTCTCTATAAGCGGATAGGGGTTACAAGTCCTATCACTCTCTTCTTTATTTTCGTGATGGGTGTCCTTGTTGGCTATGACTACGGCCTGTTTGCGATTGTCTCTTCAATAGTTGTATCTTTCCTCCTGATCCAGAAGCAGCCCCTTCACCAGTTTGCAGGAAACCTGACAAAAGAAGAGCTTTACAATGCCATACAGTTTCTGGCTGTTGCTTTCATACTTTATCCGGTGATGCCGGAAAAACAGTTTTTCGGGCTTGTAAACCTCAGGTCGGCAATTCTTATTGTGATTCTTGTTTCCCTTATCAGTTTTTCAAGCTATGTTCTCCTGAGAAAGTTCGGGGCAAAACGCGGCCTGTGCTATTCGGGCTTTCTCGGGGGGTTTATTAACAGCGAAGCTACCACAGGAGCACTTGCAGGGCTCTCCAAAAGAACAGAGGGGATGACTGATCCCGTACTTACAGGAATTCTACTCTGCAATATTTCCATGCTCATTCGAAACCTTGTATTAGCCTTTATAGTTGACCCGACAGGCCAGACAACCCTGTTTATGCTTCCTTCACAGCTTGTACTTATCACTGTTTCCATAGCAATAACTCTCAGACATAGTAAGAAATTCTGCCCGATGGGCGGGGGGGAACTTAAGATTCAGTCGCCTTTCTCACTTGGTCAGGCATTTAAATTCGGCATTGCTTTTACCCTTATTCTCATCGTAGGAAACTTTGCTTATGACTTTGCAGGGACCGTCGGAATATACATAACTGCCCTTGGAGCTCTTTTCAGCAGCTCCGGAGTGATAGTCTCCGTAACCCTCCTTGCCGTAAGCGGAAATATCTCCTACGAAGTCGCAGCAAATACTGCAGTGCTTGCAAGCCTTGTAAGTACTGTAAATAAAATTCTGCTTTCAAAGATTTCAGGTTCTGCGAGCCTTTTCTCCCTTGCTACAAACGCATTCGGAATCATTGCAGTCACCGGGACCGTGGCTTTGCTTTTATGGAACATCCTGTGAGAGAAAGCAAGATGGGGATGCTTCAGGCATGAAACTGTAGTCTGGAAAAACCTTAACAAGCCAAAACGCTCATTTACGCTGGTAAGTGAAGAGGGCCTTTTCGAGAATTCGGTCATCGGCTATGGAAAAAGTTTTTCATATACCTTTAATGAAGCCGGAGACTACACTTTTAAGCTGGGGGAAATTCCTGGCTCAGAGCTCATTCTAATAGTGAAGTAAGAGAAATAAGATGGAAAAGCAAATACGGATCCCTGGCTGGCAAGCTAGCTCAAACTGAAGCTAATTCAGGTAAAAATGAAGGTCAGCCTTTCCAGAAGGGAATCATTTTTTGATAATTTTACTTTTTTTCATTAACCTGCATTCTAAAAATATCTCTCGAAGGTATTGTGCGGGTTGTTTTGAGCCATAAGGGCCTTTTAAGGTAAGAACTGTTTTATTCTAGATGGAAGTGTTTTTTGAATATGTCTAAAATATCTTTATATGCAAGCAAAGCACTTAAATTTCATAAGGAGTTTTGCTTTGAAAAACAGATATATATAAAAGAAATATGCAAAAATATATTTATATGTACCTAAATGGTACAGGCAAAGCTAAAAACTTGAAAAAAGAGAAGTGTCCATTCAAGCAAGAACTTAAGCTTAAATATCATTCGTTATTACGTACACAATACTATATTATTAATATTCGAATGATTTAGTTATCTTAACGTCAATCCATCAAAAATATAACTATGCGGCACTTTGAATTATTTCCGCAGATTTCCTAATTCCATAACCAAACGAGATTGTGGGGAATAAAATGAATACAAAAATAATTGTTCTACTTCTAGTCTTAGGTGTAGTTTTGTTCTCGGGATGTGCTGGAAATGAACAGCCCTCCCCGGAAGAAAACGCGACACCTGAAGAAACAGTAACCCCGGATGAAATTGCAACTCCGGAAGAGACGGAAACACCGACAGAGACTGAAACTGAAACTCCGGACGAAGTTGAAACCCCGGTAGTAACGGAAACAGAGGAAGAAGTAACTCCGGTAGAAAATGAGACTGAAGAAGGACCGACAGTTACCACACCAGATATAAGAAAAACTCCCTATACTATAAGGTTGGACAATTTCAGGGCATATCCCTCAAGCCTTGATATCAAAGAAGGAGAAACAGTTGCCTGGATAAACTATCAGGACAGCCCGAGGAGAGTCTTTACCCTTACCAGTGAAGAAGACCTCTTTGAAGACGCGAGCCTTGTTTATAGGCGTTCCTTTGCGTATACCTTCAATGAAACCGGGAATTATACCTTCACCATTATCGGGCAGCCCAGAATGGATGTCAATATAACTGTGAACGAGCTCTGAATAAGTCTTCAGAATAAGTTTTCTGAAGGAACTAATGGATAAAATATCTCATAAAGCTTATACAGGCTTCATCTGGAAAGGTGGCAAAACTTTCCAGTAAACTTATTTTTTTCAGATTTTAAATCTTTGCCGCTCATTTCCATTTCTGATAACTTTCCCCTTCCTCATCCTGAATAAACAAGGCTTAGAGGTAAAAAGCCAGCTAATATGCCAATTAGCTAATATGCCAATTAACCGTACTTCCGGAAATTAGTTCTTCAGGGTAAAAACCGTAAAATCGATTACAGACAAACTATTTTTTAATATAAAGCTTATTATAAGAAAGTGTTATTATTTAATAGGGCTTATATTGAATTGGGAGTAAAAAAGTAAAGCTTACGCAGGGGGAAGTAATAGTGATAAAAAAGCTCATTCTGCTCCTCATAGTCCTGTCAGTGTTAGTGTTTGTCTACCTGAATTGGGGAGGAAATCAGGGGCAAGAAGAGGACGGCCTGGAGGATTCCGGCGGTTCAGGCGGTTCAGGCGGGACGCAGATTCTTGAAGAAGTGCAGACACCGGAAGAGGCAATAACGTCAGAAGAAATGGAAACGCCGGTGGAAACGGAAACATTAGAGGAAGCGGGGACGCCGCAAGAAACAGAAACAGCCGGAGAGGGAGGAACACCTCTAGAAACGTTAACTCCGGGTATGGGGGATGAAATTCAAGACGAGCAAACCGAAAACGTGACCGATGACGAAGAAGTCGAGATTGTGCAGCCTGCTGGAACCGAGCCAGAAACATACCTCGTAAGGCTCAAGAATTATCTATTTATTCCCTCCGAGCTGGAGGTCAATACAGGGGATATAGTTGTATGGAGAAATTTTGAAGAATCCATTGTCTTTACCCTGAGCAGCAAGGAAGGGCTTTTCGAGGATCAAAGGCTTGGATACGGAAACACCCTGAAATACACATTCAATGAAACCGGAAGCTACAATTTCAACGCACGTGAATATCCTAACATGCAGATGACCATCACTGTAAAATAATATCCCAAAGTATAGCAGCTTTAGATGATATGTAGAACTATAGTGGAAGGGACAACAAAAATTTCGGTTCCGGTCCCGCCTCCGGACGCAAATTTCCCTCCCTCGGCAGCGCCGGTGTTCTATAACCCGGAGATGGAATTGAACCGTGATATCAATGTTGCAGCAACTGCAGCATTTGTGGAGAGGCTTCTTTCGAGAAAAGACATACAGAGAGAGGAGATCCGCTACGTGGATGCTTTTTCAGCATCAGGAATCCGGGGGCTCAGGATCGCAAGGGAAGTCGGAATACATGCGACAATGAATGACTGGAGCCCTGAAGCCTTTGAACTGATAAAGGAAAATATAAAAATTAACGGGCTTGAGGAAAAAGTTCAGGCTACACGCAAGAACGCAAATGTTCTGCTTCATGAGCAGAAATTCCATATCGTGGATGTCGACCCTTTCGGAACTCCTGCGCCTTACCTTGATGCATCCGCAACTTCGGCGCAGAGCATGCTCTCGGTTACTGCAACAGATACTGCTCCTCTCTGTGGAGCCCACCTGAACTCTGGAATCAGAAAGTATGCAGCCGTACCCCTTAATACGGAATATCACAGCGAAATGGGCTTAAGGGTCCTGCTCGGAGCCTGTGCCAGAGAACTTGCAAAACACGAAAAAGGGATGTTGCCTCTGCTTTCCCATGTCACGCGCCATTATGTTCGTAGTTACATTGAAGTGCTTCCCGGGACTAAACAGGCTGATAGGACCCTGAAGTTTATGGGATTCAGTATTCATTGCCCTAAATGCGGGTTCAGAGAGTCTGTCCATGGGCTTGCCGTCCATATTGACCGGGAATGCCCTGTCTGCGGAGCACTGACAAAGATTGCAGGACCTTTGTGGCTTGGGCCCTTCAAAGAGCCGGAGTTCTGCGATGAAGTGCTTTCTGAGCTTGAAACGCGCCCTCTGAATACGAAAGATAAAGCAAAAAAAATAATTACATTCTGCAGGGACGAACTCGACATTCCCATGTTCTATGACCAGCACGTTATCTGCAAGGGGCTTGGGGCTTCTGCAACAGGTATCGAGATTCTGATAGAGGCCCTTAAAGCCAGCGGGTTTGAAGCCTCGAGGACTCATTTCAGTGGGACCTCTTTCAGAACAGATGCTCCCGTGGCTGAAATAAAGAAAATAATCCTGGCGCTTTCAAGATGAAGAGAATATTCCTTTGAAAACCAGAGGTCGAAAACTGTTCAATTATTATATAAACTATTAAAGAATAATAAAGGCCTGAGCTCAGACCCGGAAATAATCCGCTAAAAAACTCAATGTGATATCATGTCCGACGAAGACGCAGAAAAGTTGTTTTTGCAGGAAAAACCCACGCTTGCACTGCTATTTATAGGTTCGATGGGAAAAACCTATGCCTCGGTTATTTCAAAGGAAATAGACTCGACATTTGCCCATACTACGAGAATCCTTTCGAAGATGGAACATTCCGGACTTATAAGATTCACATTTGAAGGACGGATAAAGTTTGTCGAACTTACGGAGTACGGAAAGGAAGTAGAAACTGCCCTTAAAGAGTTCCGGAATATAATTGCAGAGGGATCTCCTTCAAGAGTAGAATGCCTGAAATCAGGAGAAGAGGGGCAAGAGGAAAAAGGCAGAGAAGGCGGAGAAACGACAGGAAAAGAGGTAGAAGAACGGGGAGAAGAAACCGAAAGTGAGAATGCAAAAGAGCTTGATCCTCTAAGTGTTGAAATCCTTGAAAAGGTCAGGAACCTTAATAATAAAATAGAGAGCATCCACAGGGAAGCAGTTGAGAATGGGCAAAGTAAGGAGATGGTTTCCAGAAAACTTGGTCCTTACAGCCGGGATATCAAAAAACTGCATAGCCAGATTGAGAAGGCGGAAACACCTGTTGACGAAATAGTAGATTCAGCTCTGGAAGAGACCGAAAGGCTCCTAGAATCTTACCTGAAGAGCTCAATACCGGAAAATACTTAATACGGCAGGCACAGGTAGAGAATGAATAAAGTGGCAGGATGAAAATGAAAAAAGTTGTAACCCTCCAGCATATTTATGGAAAAAACCGGGACAGAATGGCTGAACTCCTGAAAAGCCTGGTTGAGAATGAATTGAAAGACCTCGAGGTAAAGGTTGAGGTTTCTATTACCCCGGAAAACTGGGCAGAGTTTTCCCTTGAGGGTGAAGATGACGTGGTGTCAGCAAATATCCTGACATCCAGGTACGGAAGTCCTGTAAAAAAAGCTGAAATTGGAAAGGTGTACCTGGGTTTCCTTCAGGCTTTTCCGGAAGACGCTTTTGTGGTCAACATCGGTGTCCCTCTGCGCGTTGAAGCTGAGGAACTCAAAGCACTGGGCAGCGGAAAACCAAAACAGCTTGCATCGAGATTCGGGCTGGTCCCTCACCTGCCGGTTGAAGTTGAGGTATTTGAGGGGAACAAAAAAGCAAAAGCTCGCCTCACCAAAAAACAGCTTGACATCTGGTGGGGATGGAAAAAAGCAAGCACCGACAGAGTTGTCATTAATGGTGCTACCCGTTCGGAAATAAAAAATGCAATAAAAAGGACAGGGCACGGCAGGGACATTTACGAAATCGAGCGCCTGGGGCTGCTTGAACACGCAGTTGTGTGCCGTGAAAAAACTGACGGGCCCGGAATCGTGGCAGCAATAGGACCTCGCCTTAAATCCGAAATTGGAGTCGTAATAGGAGATTCCAGTTAACTTTCATTACCCTGCATCCGCCTGAAAGGAAAACCCAACCTGAATCCGAAAATTAGGTTTTCCAGTATATTTTTTGTGAGACAGTTTGCGTTAAAAGAATTGTTTCTTAAAAGGCGGATTTCCGGACAAAAATTATTCTGTAAAACTGTACGTATAATTAAATAATTTATATTGTAATCTCAAACAGACAGCGCGTGTGCCCGGTTCCATAACACTCGGTTTCCAGGACGCCGCACTCTTTTCCCAGTTTTTCTTTAAGGATTCCTTCAATGATGCCTTCTCTGAGGGCACAGAAGGGTTTCCCTATTGCCGGCATGGACCTGGCTTTGAAGTCATCTTCGACCTGAAGCACAGGAGAGCTCCCCCGGAGCACCGAGACCCGGCAGTCTCCGTGAATTTCCATAAAGCCTGCAATCTCATTAAACAGGTCTTCAGGATTACTTGATTTAAAATTAGCAGAGAGATGCTTGCCAATATCTATTCCAATCATCCTGACAACAGGGGCATTATCAAGCCCGTATGCTTCAAAACCAAATCGCATCACATGAAAAAGGGCTTCCATAAAGCGGAACCTGTCGTTTCCGCTTGCAGCAACTGTTTCCAGCAGGCTGCTGTAATGCCCGATAAATGGTTCCTGGGAGCAGCCCATGTAATGAGAGGTCAGGGAATAAATCTTCTTGCGTCGGTCTTCAGGGTCAGAATTTTCTTCAACAAGCTCGCATGACCTGAGATTATTAAGATGAACTGAAATGGTTGATTTGGCTTTTGCCGTATATTTTACGATTTCGTCAAACGATTTTGGCTCTTTCCTGAGTAAATTCAATATCTGGAGTTTAACAGGGCTGTCTACGGCTATGAGCCCGCGTTCGGTATAAAAAAATTCAGTTTTGGTCTCAGGTTTTGCCATAATATCTTTAGATAAGTTGTATTTTGAATATATAAAACGTTCGCGCGACTACGAATAATCAATCTGTATATATAAAAATGCCTGTATAAAAGAACCCGCCGAAAAAATACCCTGACGAACGGGAAGAGGAAGGCAAAGTAAAGTGAAATAAAGTAAAGTGCTAAAGTAAAGTGATAAAGTAAAGTGATAAAGTAAAGTGAAATAAAGTAACGTGCTAAAGTAAAGTGAAATAAAGTAACGTGCTAAAGTAAAGTGAAATAAAGTAAAGTACAGATAAACTAAAAATATAACTCCAGCCAAAAGACATAGGAAGAAAAGGGTACTGCGAAAAAAGTGCCAGGATTTTTCAAAAAACCATACTCCATAAAAATAAGGCAAAAAATGCCAGCCTGTTTACAGAACAATTTTTGATAAAGCAACGGGGAAACCACATGGGATTATTCGCAAGGATGGAAACAGTATTCAAGTCAAAGATGAACAAAGTGCTTAACAGAATGGAAGACCCTAGAGAAACGCTTGATTATTCCTATGAAAAACAGCTGGAACTGCTGCAGAACGTAAAGAGAGGCGTTGCAGAAGTGACAACCTCGAAAAAACGCCTTCAGCTCCAGCGGGCAAAACTGATTCAGAGTAATGAGAAGCTTGAGAAGCAGGCTCGGGAGGCGGTTGCTGCTGACCGTGAAGACCTTGCAAGGATGGCTCTTGAGAGAAAAGCAGCTCTCCAGCAGCAGGTCGATGGGATTGACAGGGAAATTGCGGAGCTCGAAAAACAGGAAGAAAAGCTCATTGCCTCGGAAAAGCGACTTTCTACAAAGGTCGAGATCTTCAGGACAAAAAAGGAATCCATTAAAGCTCAGTACTCGGCAGCTGAAGCCCAGGTGAAGATAAACGAGTCTGTCACCGGGATCAGCGAAGAGATGGCAGATGTGGGACTTGCACTTGAGAGGGCCGAAAATAAGACTGACGAAATGAAAGCCCGCGCCGAGGCAATTGACGAGCTTATGGAAGCCGGCGCACTCGAAGACCTTACAGGTGGCAGGGACGACATCGAGCGCGAACTTGCAAAAATCAGTACCCAGAGCAGTGTCGAATCCGAACTTGCAAAGCTTAAAGCCGAAGCTGGAAAGGGACCTGAAAAAGCGAAAACAGTGGGAGAAAGCAAAGGTCCGGAAGAAGGAAAGGAGGTCTGAATATGATAATCAGGATCATGGGAGAAGGCCAGTACCGGGCGCCTGAAGCCCTCTGCGATGAATTAAACCAGATCGATAACAAAATTGTAGCCCTTGTTGCGGAAGGAAATGCTGAGGAATTCAGAACAGAACTTGTGAAGCTGATTTCTGAGATTAAGGAGAAAGGGGAAGCACTTGGCGCGGAAGAAATCTTGGAATCCGACATCATTGTACCCCCGGAAGACCTGAGCTTTGAGGAAGCAAAAGCCATATTTACAGGGGCAGGGATTATTGAGGATTAAGGAGCTGTGATTCCCCTAAAAATGGATCAGGAGTCTCTGTTCAATCAGAAACTTCTAAAAAGTAGTTGACTGGATACCATGAGCAGTTTCCAGATAATGCTGGATGCTGCTCTGGAAAATTGGTAATCCGAACGGCAAAAAGTAACTGGCCTTTTTTCAGGCTGTATTACTTGACTATTACCTGACAATCACCTGACAATCACCTGACAATCATCTGACAATCACCTGACAATCATTACAGGGACTTTTGAGTGCCTGAGAACATTCTCTGCCACACTGCCGATAAGGAATCTCTGGACTCCTGTCAGGCCCTGTGTGCCCATTACTATCAGGTCAATATTACTCTCCTCTGCATATTCAAGGATTTTTTCAGCCGGAACACCTTTCAGATACATCGGTTCCACTTTAACTCCGGCTTCTTTTCCAAGGTTTTCTACATAGCCAGTTGCAACCCCTCCCTGATTTGCAAGATATTCTTCAAATGCCTCAGTCCAGCCCATAACTGTCCGTGCAGTTCCGGCGTGCTCGGTAGAAACAACATACAGAGCATATACTTCAGCCCCTGTTGCCCGCGCAATGTCTATTCCATAAGAAGCTGCTTTTTTGGCGTTTTCTGAACCATCCGTTGCAATCAGGATTTTTTTGAAAAGATTTCCACTCATTTAAGCTACCCCCTTTAATATTCTAATTAAAAATATGCAGGTATTACTATTAGAATTTCATCCTGAATGGAATAGTCCTGAAGTTTCAGGCCGTTTCCCTGATTCTTTCCCTAAATTTAAGCGTAAATTTCGTACCTTTTTCCCTTTCAAGGTCTATTCTCCCCTCTATCTGGTTCACAAGAGCATTTACAAGCTGCAAACCAAGGGTTTCCGTGTTTCTGAAATCGACATCTTCGGGAAAGCCCTTCCCGTTGTCTGCAAAGATAAGAGTAAATTGTTTATGCATATCCTTACCTTTATCAGGAATCTTCGGAATAGGGGTTTTACCTGAGATTTCCTTTTCGTTTACTGCTTCTCCGGTTCCTTCCCCGAAAAGTTCAACATTTATTTCCCCTCCTTTGCCCTGGGGAAAAGCATATTTGATGGCGTTAGTGAAAAGTTCGTTGATTATAATGCCCAGAGAAACTGCGGTGTCAACACCGAGAAAAACTTTTTCCACATTAAGGTTTACCCTGATAGCCGAACTCTCGGTACTGTATGAACGGAGGAGATCAGCTATTAATTTGTGGATATAAGACGAGAAATCAAGAATGTCAAGGTTTCCTGATTCATAAAGTTCTTCGTGTATAAGCGACATTGAAACAATTCGGCTTTCACTTTCCCTGAAAGCCTCAATTACTTTTCTATCACTGAATTTCTCGGCCTGCAGGTCCAGCAGAGAAGAAACTATTTGCAGGTTATTCTTGATCCTGTGGTTGATCTCTTTTTTCCGGAGCTGCTCGGCTCTTTCAAGGGCTTCTTCTGCAACCTTCCTTTCGGTAATGTCAATGACCACCCCCTGAAAATGAGTGGCGCGACCTTCTGCATCCCTCTGGATGAATGTCCTCTCATCGACCCAGCGCAATTCCCCTTCTTTTGTGCAGATCCGATATTCCATCTTGAAACCTTCGCAGTTGTCTTCTACGCAGCTGTCAAGCTGTTCCTGGACATTATTTAGATCCTCCTTATGGACAATATCGCCGTAAAGGATTCTTTCGGAGGTGAAGTCTTCAACCTCATACCCAAACTGTGAAACATTTTCAGACACGAAATCCGCAGGCCATTTTTCCTCGTTTCGCCATAAAAATACGACTGCCGGACTATTATTGATGACTGTCCAGAACACTTTCTGCACTTCGAGGGCTATTTTCAATGCCTCCTCACTTTCCCTGAACATACTGCAGATTCCCGGCATCATCCCGAACTCCTCTGATACTTCTGAAGCCTCTCCTTTTTTCTTTTTGTAGATCGCGGCAAGCTCCTTTGGAATTACTTCTTCCAGTTCATGCATCGAATACCCTGAAGTTTTTCGATCTTGAGAGTGGGCAGCTTTCCCGGAGAAAAGCTCACTGCGGTCCTGAAAAGTCTGGTTTACATCTCTAAAATAAGCAGGGTTCGGAACTTCTTCGAGTAATGATTCTAAAAAATGTATCCTGTCCTGTAGTTCTGCATCAATCCTTTTACACTTCTGGACTTTACGAACCAGAGACAGGACATACCTTAAAAAACGTACTTCTTCAGGGGCAAACTCATCCGGTCTGGTTCTGTAAAGCGTTACAACTATACCGGGTTTTCCCTGGATTCTTATAAAGACACTGATCCCGCCGGCAAGCTCATCTAACTTCTCAGGCTGTCCAATACATCCGATTTCCTGAATAGAAGGCTGATTTTCCGGAAGGTCAACGCCATCGTGAGAAAACTTGAAAATTCTGCAGAATTCGGCTTTGAGAGCAGAAACTACCATCTCTGCAGCCCGGTCCGCCAGGTTTTCAGAAAATGCGTCTTGCTGCTTTTCCTGCGTAAATAGTATTTTCTTTCTTGCTGTCATGGAGGCAAGATCCATTCCGTGGATATGTACACATTCGTTTTCCGCCGGGTTAAAAGTGAGTAAGTATTCTTTGTTATTCTCTTTTACTTCAATGTTTAAAGCTTCTTTCTTTCTGATCGTTTTCCGGAAGAAAGGGAGAATTTCCAACGGAAGTTTTTGTCCAGGTTCGATTTTCCATATTTCCAGTAAAGGAACTGATGCTTCGTTTGCGTAAAGTACAATTCCATCTTTTCCAGCTTTCATTATGGGATAAGGGTTTGTAGAGAGGAGATTACGCATCCATTGAAGCTCATTCCCTCCACTTTTCACTACAGTAATAACTATGCCAAACGCCCCCCGTTTGCTACCAAATTATATCTTATTATGCGTATATATTGATAGATCTGCATAAAAATGATCTCAGGTAAGAGATATTTATTAATAATGTGATAATTCAATTCCCTGAAAATGGACAAAATGTTTAATTTCATGATGAAAAAACAGGTTAAGATGCTGAGAATTTCTCTTTTCCCTGCAAATTGCCTACTTTTTAATGGCATAATGGAATAATTTTTATGGGCTGCATCTAATATTAAATGGAAATGAAAACTTGCAGGAGATAAAACTCTGATAAAAAACAAAAATTCGATTTGATTTTAAAGTTTCATCAAATTCAAAATTCTTATCGTTTAGAGTTTTTTATCTTTTAGAATTCTTAGGAAAGTTTTGATCGAAAATAAGGTTTTGATAAACTCAGGTGATAATTCTTGTCAAAAAAACAGGTAATTTGTATATTACTTCTCACAGTTGCCCTTCTCGCTTCAGGCTGTATGGGGGAAGACGGAACAAAACTGTCAATTTCGGGCAATGATACCGAAATAAATGTCAGCCTCCCCGAGCAATCCGAAGGCAACTGGTGCCCTGTAGGTTCTCAGGTCCAGGTTAAAAATCCCACCACCGGAAAAGCCCTTAATATGAAAATTACCGGCACCGAAGAGTTCGATAACAAAACCCTTTGCAAAGCCATGATAGAAACCGGAAGCGAAGAGAACACCACCAGATACGAGTACATGTGGTCACAGGACAAAAATACCACGATCTGGACAAAGTACGGCGAGGACGGAAATATCTCAATAAGATATATCTACACGGATGGTAAAAAGACAATCATTGATGGAGCGGGAAGAAAACTTGAGTTCGGGATAAAGGCATAAAGAAACGACATTATCCCCCTCTTCAATTTATACTTGCAAATAATTTCTTAAAAACTCCAGAGTATCCCATAACTATAAATATATATATATACATTGATATTAATGTATTTGGTTTATATGATAATTGTAAAAACTAGTAAAAACTAATAAAAACAGAACAAAATAAAATTGCAATAAATAAAAGTGGGTTGCCTGAATGTTGCCAGAAACGGCCGTTCTCTCTTTTTCCTCCGGTTCCTTCCAGATCCGCCTCTTGATATGGCAGGTAGCCGGATTGCTTTCCTGAAACTGCTGTTTCCTTGTTTGTTTCCGACACCCGCTTGAAACCAGTTCTCAGATTGCAAGAGGGTGGTGCGAATGTTGGCCAGAAGCCTTGCGAGCTCCCTTGTTTGTTTCGACACCGGTGCTGGGCGGCTAGAATGTTTACCAGAAACCCCTTGTGGACTTCCTTGTTGGTTTCTGACACCCATGCCTTCTTTCTCGGGGTTTCAGACTTCGAGGTCTGCCCCAAGGATTCTCGCTTCGACAGATCTTTCTTCAGCGCTCGGCTTTCCGATAGCGGTCCCGAGCAAAACGATCCAGCCCACAGGAAATAGTATCAGCAGAAGGCTATAAGCAGCTATCACTGTCACTATCGATTTTCCGGCAAGCTTTTTCAGAGTATCCATTGGTACTCCACCCCTGGCGTGGTTGTCTTTTTTTGTTTTTATCGTTTCGATAGGTGGGCAATTTTTACCCAGTCTTACCCAATGTCTTCGATATTGTGCGTAATACACAATAGCATACAATACTATAATAGTCCTGACTTATATAGATTTTCCAAAAATAATATTACTGTATGTATATTTTTTGTGCTGAGTAACAATGATATATCACCGGGGCAATTTTTCATGTTTTGTAATATTCTTTCATATATCTCCATGCAATTATTATCTTCCCCAAAAATTACTCTATTTAAAGTTTTCTGTCGGTCTCCTCTAAGTTGCCGCAATAGGTTCCTTTTTTCCTGAAAAAAAATTCTTTTTCCTGAAAACTTTAAACGCCATGTCGCCCTAACCGTTAAGTACACATGACAGGCAATTCTGATGAGATCGAAGCAAAAAATGCATCTGATATTGATATAAAGACTAAAAGAGACAGCGAGAACATGCCAGATACTTTTACTAATAGTATGGATAACCAGGACTCCGGTCCTTCTCGCCAGGGCTTCGAAAGCCAGGCAAATGTTGTTATAGTTAGATATGGGGAGCTTGCTCTTAAAAGCACAGGCGTTCGGAACTGGTATGAGAAAATTCTCATGAAGAACATTGCCGCAATGCTGGACTCAAGAAGCATTCCATATTCCCTGATACGGAGAGAATGGGGCAGGATATTTATTGAGACGACAGATCCGCGGGCAGCTGGAGCGGCAGCAGACGTTTTTGGGATTGTCTCAACTTCTTCTGCATTAATAACAGAACCAGACCTTGAGAGTGCAGCCAGGACCTGTGCTCTTCTTGGAACATGCCTCATTCGGGAAGGAGAATCTTTTGCTATCCGGGCTAGAAGAAGCGGAAACCATTCTTTCACTTCCGCGGATTTAGGGAGAAACTGCGGAGACGCTGTCTGGAACGCCCTTGAAAAAGAAGGAAAACATCCCAGGGTTGACCTGAGTTCTCCTGATAAGGAAATTTTTGTAGAGATGCGGCAGAATCTGGCTTATATTTACCTGGAGACGGTTAAAGGAGTTGGAGGACTTCCCCTCGGCACACAGGGCAGTATGGTAGTGCTGATGTCCGGAGGCATCGATTCCCCTGTCGCTGCATGGCTGATGATGAAGCGTGGTGTAATGATTATCCCTGTTTACTGCAATAACTCTCCTTATGCAGAGGATGCGGCAAAGGAACGTGCTTTTGACTGCATCCGCCAGCTACAGGCCTGGGCTCCAGGGCACCAGTTCACAACTTATGAGCTCCTCCACGGTCCAAATCTGGGGGCTTTTATCGAAACATGCGACCGAAAAAACACATGCCTCCTCTGCAAACGTATGATGTACAGAGAAGCCTACGAAGTTATGAAAAAAGAAGGCGCAAGTGGGATTATTACTGGCTCTTCCCTCGGACAGGTAGCCTCCCAGACTGCTGCCAACATGCATGCCGAAATCTACCAGCTTGCTATCCCGATTTATCACCCTTTAATTGCCTTTGACAAAAGCGAGATCGTGGATATTGCCCGCAGAATTGGAACTTATGATATATCTACAAGGTCAGCCGGAAGTTGTGCTGCAGTTCCGGAACATCCCGAAGTCAAGGCAAACTATGACCTCATAGTTCTTGAGGAAAAAAAGCTTGATATTGAGACTATGGTTGGCGATGCTTTGAAAGCCGCAAAGGTTCTTAAGCTCTAATTGGAACCATGGGCTTTTGAATAGAGAATTTTAGCATTGAGCATAGCTTTAATTCTCTATTATATTTTTAGTTCAGTTGACTTCTAAGTTATATCTATTTCTGTTTTATACTTTTTAAAGTATAAAAAACTGTAATGATTTATATAAGATCTCTTACGTTTAATATTCTGGGCGTTATACTTCTAATGGAGTTCATAATCCAACCTCCAGTTCAATCCACAGGTTCAATCCACAATCACAACTTTTATAATGCAGTTAACGCCCCCAATCCACAATCATAACTTTTATAATGCAGTTAAAGTCCCCAATCCATAATCACAACTTTTATAATGCAGTTAAAGCCCTTCTCTTTATCAGGCTGCTATTCAAACCACACATATCTATTTTTTATCAACAGATGTATGCATTTCTCTAAAATGAAATTATTTAAAAAATTATTTATTTCTACTCCTGCTAATCTATTCTATGAATGGCTTTTCTCGCTCAGACCCAAAAACTTCCCGAATACGAACAGTTTTACTTTTATTCACTATTACAAGTTTCCTGTTGATGACTGCCGGTTCACTGTATATCGATATGTACCCTGATAATCCCGGACCAGGCGAATTTCTTGTAAACACCGCAGGTCCTGTATTCTGGATCTTCTGCGGCATCTGGCTCTTTTTTAACGTAGTCACTATCCTGAACTCCAGACGCTAGAAAATCCCATTAGAATTTTTTAAGCAGGCTGCTCCAGGTAAGCTGGCGGGGGTACATTATATTGGGTTGGTTGAAAAGCGGTTTCCAGAGCAGGGAAAATGTTTCTTAGGTCAGGTGCAGGATTTATCTACAATACAAAGCAAAAAACCGAAAAATACCATTTTCAATTATTTTGACTATGTTGAATATATCAACTGACTTATCAGGGTCTGCCAGTGAGGTTTTTACTCTTTAATATAAAGTGGACTGCTTCCCCTTCCTCCTTTTATCTTTCCCCAAAGTTAAATGGATTTCTCTTACTTTTCTTCATTTGCCCTTCTCTTATTTTTCTTCATTTACCCTTCTCTTACTTTTCTTCATTTACCCTTCTCTTACTTTTCTTCATTTACCCTTCTCGACCTGTGTTTATGGAGAGCCATTTCTATATTGCTGAAAAGGTCCTCTTCTTTGAAGGGTTTTGAAATATACCCTGAAGGCTCTGTTAGTTTTGCCCTCTCAAGAGTTTTAATGTCAGTATAGGCTGTAAGGTAGATAACAGGTATTGAAAAGCGTGATTTGATAATCCTGGTTGCTTCAATCCCATCCATGTCTCCCTTCAACATAATATCCATCAAAACAAGATCAGGATTTGTAAGCTCTGTTTTTCTTATTGCCTCTTCCCCCGAAATAGCAGTCACAGGAACGGTATACCCCATGTTTTTTAACCTATTTCTAATGTTCAGAGCCACTATATTCTGATCTTCAACGATCAGAATCTTTGCTTTGTACATTATTTCCCCCCGTTTTTATCTTTTCATCTTCCGGGATATATTCTGATTTATTAACCAGTTGACCCCATGTTTTTATCGAGTTTGATATTTATCCCCATCGCGAATTATCTAAGGCTTATTCTTTTTCTCGCCTACTAAATACATACGACCTGTATTTCCGGAACAAATATCCGCGAAAAATTTTCATCCCATGCAGCGTTGGAGCAGCAAAACTCAGCTAAAATCTGTGTGGTATACCTTTTAAGAACTGTGGTATACCTTTTAAGAACTGTAGTATGCCTTTTAAGAACGGTAGTATGCCTTTTAATTACAGTAGCATACCATTTAAGAACGGTAGCATACCATTTAATAAAATTTCTTCTATTTTTGAGAACCATGTATCCGTTTTAACCGGATACAGGCTTTATTTAAGGTGTATTGAAGAGTTTTATTCGTCATTACTGGAACTCTCAATCTCTTTTTTTTCGGCTCTGTGTTTATGGAGCGCCATCTCAATATTGCTATGCAGGTCCTCTTCTTTGAAAGGCTTAGAAATATATCCTGCCGGTTCTGTCATTTTAGCCCTTTCAAGGGTTTCATCGTCAGTATAAGCTGTCAAATATAGTACAGGAATTCTAAGGCGGGTTTTTATTTCACGGGCAGCTTCAATTCCATCCATGTCTCCTTTCAACATGATATCCATCAAAACAAGATCCGCACTCGTCAGCTCTGCTTTTCTTATTGCTTCCTCTCCTGTGGATGCAGTACCGGGTACCGTATAACCCAGATTTTTGAGTTTATTTCTGATGTTTAGAGCGACGATGTTCTGGTCTTCAACAACCAGAATTTTTGCCTTTTTCATTGTATCTCCCCTTTGATACTGGATACTTTTTCAGATGACTGGCAGGTCTCCTTAAACCAGATTTTGAACTTAGTCCCCGAACATATTTCAAGTTCAATCGTGCCCTCCAGTTGCTCGACAAGTATATTTACCAGTTGGAGACCCAGAGAGCTCGTGTTCCTGAAATCAATATTTTCCGGAAAACCCAACCCATTGTCCGAAACTACCAGTGTGTACTGGATATTTTTATCAACTGAACTCTTATCATCAATATTATTAATGATCTTACTTATACTTTTATTCTCACTATTTTCTTCTGTTCTGCAGAGTTTGATGCAAACTTCACCTTTCCTGCCTGATGGAAAAGCGTGTTTCAGAGAATTGGATACAAGCTCATTTATAATTATCCCGAGAGGAATTGCAGTATCCATTCCCAGGAAAGTCTCTTCTATATCGAGATGCATATTGACATCCCCTTTTCTGACTGTGTATGAGTGGAACAGGTCCGCTGTCAGTTTCTGAAGATAAGCTGAAAAATCCAGGCTCTCGTTATTTTTTGACCTGTACAGTTCCTCATGAATTATTGCCATTGTAGCAACCCGGTTCTGACTCTCACGGAAAGCTTCGAGAACTTCTATATCGTTAAACTTCTCTGCCTGAAGTTCAAGGAGGCTTGAGATTACCTGCAGGTTGTTCTTTATCCTGTGATGTATTTCCTTTTTACGGATTTCTTCCATTTTTGCAAGAGATTCTTCAGCTTCTTTTTGTTTGCTAATATCATAGGCTGTACCCTGTAGAATTCTCTTTTTGCCCGTGGGATCGGAAACATTCTGGATAATCTCACGGATCCACCTTAGCTTTCCATCCCTGTGCTTTATCCGATACTCGTGCTCTATAAGGAGTAAGGGGTCGTTTACCAATCTCTCCCTATTCTCAAAAAGCTTTTCTCTGTCTTCGGGATGAACAATCCGGTACCAGTCAGCTTTTCCAAAGATGAAGTCCCCTCTTCTGTATCCTGTAGTTTCTTCTATATTGCCGTCTACGAGAATCGGGGTGAAGTCAAGTCCCATCTGGAAAGCAATTCCTCTGAAGTTTTTCATGAAGGACCTGTAGCGCGCTTCGCTTTCTTTCAGTTTTTCTGAAGCCAGTTTAATACCTGTTATATCTTTCATTACACCGAAAGCTTTTCGAATGCTCCCATTTTCATCTCTCAGATAGACTCCGCTGTCTTCCACATGGATGTAGCTCCCATCCTTCTTCCTGAACCTGTACTCAATACGGAACTTATTTTCTTTTTCTTGAAATGTCCTGAGTTCACCAAGTGTTTTTTCCCTATCTTCAGGATGAATATGGTTTGCCCACGAAACATTGTCAAATTTGTTAAATTCTTCTACCGTATATCCCGTGACATCCAGGATAGCTCCTGCCCACTTGATAATTTTCTCCTCGTGGTCATGTTCAAACACTATCTGCCCGGTCTGTTCGGCAGCTATTCTGAACCTTTCTTCACTTTCCAGGAGTTTTTCCTGGGCAGATCTCTTTTCTGTGACGTCTTTTATCACTCCGGCTGCCATATACACACAGCCTCTTTCATCTTTCAGGTAAACTCCCTCATCCTCTACATAGAGGTAACTCCCATCCTTTCTCCTGAGCCTGTAGTTCTGATGGAAATCCCCCTCATGCTGCAGGCAATGTTCGTGGGCAGACCTTATTCTCTGGAAATCTTCCGGGTGAATAAGGTTCATCCACTCATTAACCCCAACTTTCTGGAACTCCTCATAACTATACCCTGTGATCTGAGGAATTGCCCCCGCCCAGTCAATTTTGCCGTCCGTGTAATTATCGTAATATAAAAGCATTTTAGTTTTTTCTGCAATCAAACGGTAGCGGCTCTCGCTTTTTGCCAGTTCCTCATGGGCAAGTTTTCTATCAGTGATATCTTTTATTACCCCGAGAACCCTGCATATACCTAAGTTATCGGCTTTCAGGTAAACGCCGCTGTCTTCAATGCAGATGTAGCTTCCATCTTTTCTTCTGAACCTGTACTCTTCAGAGTATTTTCCCCCATTTTTTATGCACTCTTCGTGGGCTTTTACCGCTTTTTCGCGGTCTTCAGGATGGACGTGCTGAGCCCATACTTCGGGAGTGAAGCCCTGAAACTCTTCAAAGCTATATCCTGTAAGTTCTTCAATTGCTCCTGCCCAGGAACTGTGATCGTATTTTACATTATAATCATAAACGAGTTGCCCTGTCTGTTCGGCTGTTATGCGGAACCTTTCCTCGCTTCTTTCAAGGATTTCCCGGGCAAGTTTTCTTTCTGTAATATCTTTTATCACTCCGACAATCCGGTAAACCTGGGAAAGGTCTTCCTGAAGGTACACGCCGCTGTCTTCTGCATGGAAGTAGCTTCCGTCTTTCCTTCTGAACCTGTATTCTCCAAGGTATTTCCCCCCGTTTTTCATACACTTTTCATGTATTTCCCATGCCTTTTGTCGGTCTTCCGGATGGACGTGTTCTATCCAGCTTTCCAGGTCTACTTGCCTGAACTCTTCAGGGCTGTAGCCTGTAAGTTGTGGGATTGCTCCCGCCCAGTCAATTTGTTTTGATTCCACCTCATAATCATAAACTAGCTGCCCTGTCTGCTCAGCAGCAATCCTGTATCTCTCCTCACTTTTCCTTAAAAATTTTTCAGCTTCTTTGCGCGGGGTAATATCCAGCATTACGCCCACGATTCCGGCAATCTCTCCGGAACTGTCCTCGTAAGTAGCTTTATGGAACAGGAAGTCTCTGCTCACACCGTCAGCGCAGATAACCCTGGTCTCGTAGTAATGGCTTCCCCCATTATCCAGAAGTTCCCTGTCATTTTTGTAATAGATCTCAGCCAGCTCTTTTGGAACTCTCTTCTGAAACTCAGAGAATGATCCCCCTATGACCATCTCCTTTGGAAGCCCCATGATTTGCCTGGCTAAACTCTCGTTACAGTTTACATAATTCTCATTCAGATCCCTCTGGAATACAGGGCTTGGAATGCTGTCAAGAAGTGTCTCAAGAAACTGGAGATTGTTCCGAAGGGTTTTTTCAATCTTCTTTCTCTCGGTTACTTCCTGTGCAAGTTTTTCGTTTGCTTCTATATACTCAAGGGTCCTTAGCTCAACAAGTTTTTCCAGTCTCTCATGCTGGGATCTGATTTTCTCTTCAGCCCGTACCCTGTAACTTATGTCAAACCCATAGATGTCTGTGTACCCATCTTCCGAATGAGGATAAAGCTTTAGAGCATACGTAGCATTCTCTATATTGATTTCAAGGTTCTCAGGCTTTTTCTGTGAAAGAATCCTTCTTATACCGTGCCTCAGTGATTGAGGAAGCTCTTCTCCTTTTTTTATACCCCAGTGCTCAAGAAGAATGCAGGCTGCTCTATTGGCATAAAGAACCTTTCCATTCTTTTTTATCCTGAGGACAGGGTTAGGGTTCTCCGAAGGAAAGTGCTCTATTATTTTTTCGTGCAGCTCTATTGAGTTTTCAGGTTCTAATTCCCCAGCCTCTTCTTTTTTCTCGGGAAAGCTGTTACTTTTAATAACTTCCAGTCCCCCATTTTTCACTTTTTGCCTTAGTCTCTTAGATCTCAGAGCGAGAATCATATTTTCGCTTAAAAACAGGGTTAAAAATAGCCTTTTGCAGATCTTCCCATTTTTCCGCTATTTGAACCCTTCAATCCGACGTATCGGGGTTTTATTGTAAAAATATATACGCTGGTCTGTTAGGTATCCATTATTTAAAAAGTATATGATGTGTCCCCGGATTTTGTAAAGTTTAGATCCGGATATTATTAAACCGGATGTTCTTCAGATATCGTTTTTCCGGAAAAAACGTCAATGAGCTTTTCTGAGAATAATTAATTTTCCGTATGTTACTTCTTCTGCCGGAGGATGAGCATCAAGAAAGCAAAAGCACAGAAAATAGGATGAAGAGAAATAGAGGCGTAAAATACCATATAAATAGAGGCGTTTAACTGAAAACGTCTCCTTTTAAAATTAATCTTTTATTTTATAGTCGGCCAGGGGAGCTTCAATTTTCCCTGGCCAACGGAGGGGGTTATTCTAGCGTGGGATTACCCAACGAATATTTAAAAAGAGTTATTTGTATTTAATTCTTTGCATTTTTTATACTGTATGATGCTGAATCTCTACCATTTTCGGTATCTTGAAGGGTCAACTTTTCTTTAGTATCTAATAACTATTTAAGCGATTTATTAAAAAAATTAATAATGTATTCTGGTCATTTAATTATCATTTTTATCTATTTGAGCTCAACAGCCAGTATCAAATAGTCTGAGATTCTGCCTGCTGAAGACAATATAAGTAATCACCGCACATGGCTGCAGCCTGCCTGCCAGCCAGATAAAAAACAACACGTAAACAGCTGCTATTAAGGGAGCTCTACTACTATGAAGAAATACCCAACATGGGATGAAAAATACTTCTCTTACCTCGGAAACCTCTTTTTAATATACAGGTCACGGGAAGCCACCGCTAACTTGCCTAGTAGTTTGTAGAAAACGAAGAAAAAGTAGAAGGAGGGACGAATATACTTGAAAAAGGCTATTTTTGAGGTAGAGTAATTCTGCCCTGTTCATCCTTAAGTTTTTTCTGCTAAGTTACTTACAGGTTTTTTCTATCGATTTACTTTCTTAGTGGACTCGGCGGGATTTGAACCCGCGGCCTTTACGTTGCGAACGTAACGATCTACCCCTGATCTACGAGCCCTTTTACGAAAAAGAGAATAGTGAAAAAAGATTTTCCGAACACAGGTGTCCGGTTCTTTTTTCCTTCTCAGATACGGTAGAGTTCCAGAATCTGGACGTTCTCGACACCAGAAACTTTTACAAAGGCTTCTTCTACGGCTTCGGTTCCGCCTTCTTCGTCGTTAACGATCAGCGTAAGAATCAGGGCCTTTAATCCAAAGGCTATTGGCTCTTCAGCTATGTCCCCGTGAAGATCGGCTCCTGCCGGAATTGCGGTTTTGAGCTTCTCTTTCAGCTCTACAAGGTCGGTGTCAATGCTTTCTGGCATGATTTTCATTTTTGCTGCAACTTCGCCCATTTCAATCCCTCTTGTAATTTTATTCAGATGATTCTATTGACCAATTTCAAGCTGCTTTTACAATGCGCTTCTGGTTCTTTTGGCACTCTGCCCAAAATCACGGAGCTTTGAATCCACATTTAGGACAGGTATATACGTTACCCTGCTGCCTGCAGCTTGTACATCTTCCGATCTCTGCTCCGCACTGGGGGCAGGGAAACTTCACATAGCCTTTTTCCACAAGACGGATTCCGCATGAGGTACAGTATTCAATTTTCTGTGACGACATTTTTCTTCTCCTTAATTATTCCTTATTCCTTATGTGAACTACAATAAATTAACCGGTGAATCAGGCACTTTCCTAAAGCTTCAGTATCCTGCTTTTATCGGCACCTGTATTAACATCAACAAGTCTGATGAACTGAATGTAATGATGCTTTTTGGACACGGCTTGCTTCTCTCCCTAGTCATATACGATATACAATTTAAATATTCCCCTTTACCGCCGTACAGGGCACAGGCTTCCCGTACACTGCCTGAATTACCCTTTCCGGAAATTTACCGTTTATAATTCTGCACCCCATCCTGTTTTTCTGAAGGAATCCGGGCAGGAAAGGGTCGATACAACTTTCAAAGTTTTCTGAAAAGTCGGAGGTGAAAATTTCCCTGACCAGTTTTCCTTCCCTGAAAATCCCGTCAACATCCGTAGCCTTAATGAACAGGGCTCCTGTCTGCTTCGCAACCCAGGCAGCGATTGTGTCCGAAGTTACGCTCCAGGAGTGGGGCAGAGGGTCTTCTGCCTTCAGCAGCCTGTAGGGAAAAAGAATCGAAACGCCGGCAGGGAGTTCTGTTATTGAATCCGTACCCACTGCACCGCTTTTGTCCTGAAGGTAGCAGGCGTACTGCTCCATACCAAGCACAGCCATCCAGTGAGCTGCGTCGTCTCCAAGTCCAAACCTCCCTTCAGCTCTCCTTACGGCATCTGCAAATACCCCTCCTCCGGGTACGATAAGGAGGGAAAAAATACTTTTATCGGAAACCTGCTCATCAGTAGCAGCCCCCGAATGTCCGGAGCCAAATTCTTTTACGAGCCTGTCAATAAGTTCCGGAGCTTCGCTGATCAGGCTTCCTCCTACTTTGATAACTATCCTCATAGCTTTCATAAAACCTTATAGCAGGAAATCCGTTAAATCTTTAGATTTAGCGGGTAGTTAACTCGTTAAGGTTTTTCTCCATTTATAGCTTTCAGTTGCTGTTAATTTCTTTATGGATAGAGATTTTTTGGAGTTTTAGTTCCCGGGTTTTTCGGTATCCAGTAAGCGGGCGGCCGCATATGCCGGAAAAACCTTGGAGATCTCTTCTCCCCATCGCCCGGAAACAGAAACGCATTCAAATCCAAGCCTTTCAGCAGCTTCCTTTATCATAAATTCCCCCAGGCCCGCTGATGCAATGGTCTTCAGTCCATTTCTTTCCGCAACTTCGAAGATCGCTTCAGCCAGGGCAGAGATCTGTTTTTCTTTTACCTGCTCTGCGATCTCGTATATTTCCCTCTCCCCTACCTCTGAAAGGTCTGCACAGACCAGCCTTGCAATTCTGCGCATGGCATCTGTTTTGCTCCTGCCTGCCCCGTCGGCAGTCTCACATGTGTACGCATCTTCATCGATCTTCCCGAGTATGAGATAAGCATCTGCTGTCGTTGCAAAGAGTTCCGAGGACGTCCTGCACATGCCTTTCTCAAGCTTTACCTTTTCAAGAAGTGCGGCGAGGTTTGTTCGGAGGGTACCTGCGTATACAAGTTCGCTCCTGAGCAGGCGTTCAAAGTCTGTAAGCCCTGCCCTGTGTTCCCCTGATATGATCGGAATAATATCGCTTGTGGTACTGCCAACATCAACAAAAATGCAGTCTCCTACTTCTTTCCCTATCAGCCTGGCTGAGGCTGCCCAGTTCGCGGCAGCAAGCTCCCTCAAGTTCTCAGCTTCATTCTGGAACCTTCCCTGGCTGTTTATATACGAGACCCTTTCGGAGCCGAAAGCCGAATCAACTGTTTCTTTTATGAAGCGGATGCCCTGCTCTTTGTCTTCAAAACAGTCCGCGAGCTCTCCTGTCATCACAACAGCAACTCTTTCAGGCCTTAGCCTTTGCGCAATCTCTTTTAAGACTTCCGGAAGCCTGGTATTTTTCCAGAGAGGCAGGTAGTGAAGTTCCACAAGAGTTCCGTCCGAGGAAGCAAGCTTTGTGTTCGCTCCTCCAATGTCAAGCCCTATAATTTTTGAATGCATTTTGATTCCTTTCCGTGTTTTTCCAGGTATGTAATTATTCATATTTTCTTTATTTTCAATTCCTTCCGAAAAGCTCGCCAAGCATATCTTTTGAAAAGTGATATTCCCCTTCGATTTGCACTGAATCAGGGAGTTCTCCGAATCTATTCTTAAGAAGAAGTTCGCCTATCTCCTCCCTCATGACTCTGCTAATCCCGAATAATGAGGCTGTAGGCCTTGGATTTACATCCACGACATAAGGACGATCCGAAAGTACGATATCCACACCCATATACCCAAAACAATCCAGACATTTTACTGTCGAGATTGCAGTTTCATAGAGTTCATCTTTTCTGGAAGTCTTATAAGGAGTCAGGCTGCCGTTGTATTTTATGCCCGAAACTCTATTTTTCTCGGGATTTTTTCCTTCCCTGTCCTTTTTCTCTTCAAACTCGATGAACTGGCGGTTTACCGTAAGTGGCAGCGGCTTTTTTCCTGCAATAAGGCTTACGCTCAAATGTTTTCCTTCAATATATTCACTTGCAATGAATTCTTCTGTCTTTTCGAATTCCGTAACAAGATCTGTTGCCTCTGCCCCGCATCCGAATCTTGGTTTTATGACATACTTTTTGCCCTTTTCAGCTTTTTCCGCAATCCCGGGAGCATAAATTCCGGCTTTTTTCAGGGCTTTTGTGCACAGGACTTTATCTGCACAGCAGGCTGCCGATTCCGGCGAGCACCCCAGGTTTACGGTGTTTTCTTCAAGGATCCTGTTCAGTTCTGGAAGCATTCCGTCAGGAGCAATAAGCAGTCCGGCATCACACTTCTTTGCCTCCCTTTCAACTACCTGCCTGAAGCTTTCAGCCGTGGATTTCAATGATGTACCTGTACCTATTTCTGTACCTGCAGATGGGTAGTACACCTCATGCCCCACACGAACAAAACTTTCGGCAAGTGTTTTTAGCATAGCTGCCCCTTCCGGAATCAGGGACTTATCGATATCCGTGCCGACAGCGAATTCTGCAACCAGGATTTTCATCGGAGAAGAAACACCCGGTCATTTTATATTACTTTTTGTCCTGCACGGAAGGAAATATACCCTGAAAAAAGTCACTTCTTATCTCACACCGCTTCGGTCACTCTCACCTTCAAGCTGCCTTTTCCACAAAAAAGGAGAGAAAAAAGCAATAAGTAAAAAAGACCGGGGGAGTCAGCAAGAAACCAACAAGAAACAAACAAATAAAAGCAGCAGAACTAAACGGAAGTCAAACAAAACAAAATTCTATTTTCGGAAACAGGCCCAGTGTGAATGTTTACATTTACCTAACTCTATAACTATGGAAAACACTGATAAACACGGGAACGGGCGATCTAAAGTTAGGCAAATAAATTAATAAGGGAATCTGAATGATAAAGTGGAGCAGAGGAAATTAAGCCGATTACGTAAGTAAAGATTTATATAATTTATATAGTTTATAGCTTAAAAGGTAAACATTATGATAAACATTGTAATACTTGATGGTGGCTGGTAAAATCAACAGCAGAAACCCAAATTCTCAGTCTTTGTTTGAAAATCCTTTTGTCAAAACCCTCTCTATTGCGGTTCTCATGGGCATATTCCTGGTTGACATGGGGCTCGGGCTATTTGATATATTTTCTACTAAATCAAGTCCCCTGCCGTCTGCATTTGTACTCATGATCTTTGCCGTGGTGTTTATAGGGGGAATGGTTTTCTATGAGAGACAGGGCCTGGACACTCTGAGTTCCCTTATAGGTGGAGCGCTTGCAGGTTTTGGGCTTTCATTCGTGTTTGTCTCCCTTGTAGGAGGCGTGCAGTTTGCGTTAGGAGGAGGAATTTCCGTTCTTGGATGGGAACAGGTAATTTCGGCAGTCGCGGCTTGCATGATTGCAGGCGTCATAATGCTCAAAGCACTATCTTATAAACTTCAGAATCACTTTTACTGATTTTTCTTTTTTTTGCTTTCTCAGGGAGATCTGCCCCCTGAGACTCCAAAAAGTATTTATAGAATTACAAACAATCACAGATCAAGACGAGTGTAACAGTTGCAATAATTTTAGGGGTATCGATAAATGAAGAAGTCCAGTAAAAAGGAAAATATGCACTCTAATGAAGATAACCAGAAACAGGCTGGAAATTCCGGAGCTCGGAACTCTGGATCTTCGGCTAAAAAAGCCGATGAAACAACAGTAAGTTCTGAAAATGAACCTGTAAGTTCCGGAACTGAAAAGAGTCCTGAAGCGGTCTGTAAAGAGGAAAACGAACTTCTCAAGGATCAGCTTTTCCGGCTTGCAGCTGATTTTGATAACTTCAGAAAACGAACCGTTCGTCAGATGGAAGAAAACCGAACAGCTGTGCTTGAGCAGGTGCTTCTGGACTTTGTCGAAGTGACCGATAACTTCGAACGTGCCCTGAAATCTGCACGGACTGCAGAAGATATGGGCTCGATTGTAAGTGGAATCGAGCAGCTTTCAAAGCAGTTTTTCTCTATCCTGGAAAAATACGGGCTTGAGAAAATAATATGCGAAAAGGCAGGCGAGTTTGACCCTCACAAGCATGAGGCTGTCCAGCACATAGAAACCTCCGAAGTTCCGGATAATACTATAGTTGACGTTTACAAACAGGGATATGCACTGAAAGAAAAGATTGTCCGACCCGCCATGGTTTCAGTGGCCAAAAGCCCTGAAGAGACAGAGAACTAAAGACTGAATTAATCCTGTTAGTAATAGAACAACTTTATTAAATAACTTAACTAAGTAGCTTAACTGAAAAGTAACTTGACTGACCTCTTTGACTAAATAATTTAACTAAATTACAGAACCTATTGATCAGATCAAGTAAGTTTGTTAAGTATTTTTTCCGAGTAACTTTACCAGGAATTTAACTGACTAATCTAACAAACCGCTTAACCAGGTAACCTAACTAAAGAATTTAATTGATAATAAATAATTAATTGATAATTTACTATGAGGATATAACATGGCAAAAATACTGGGTATTGACCTTGGTACTACTAACTCATGTATGGCAGTGATGGAAGGCGGAGAAGCTGTTGTGATCCCGAATGCCGAAGGCAACAGAACAACTCCTTCAATCGTCGGATTCTCTAAGAAAGGGGAAAAACTTGTGGGTCAGGTCGCAAAGCGGCAGGCTATTTCAAACCCTGAGAACACTGTTTATTCCATTAAAAGGCACATGGGGGAAGCCAGCTACAAAGTCACACTTAATGGGAAGGCATACGCCCCGCAGGAAATTTCTGCAATGATCCTCCAGAAGCTCAAATCCGATGCAGAGGCTTATCTTGGAGAGTCAATACAGCAGGCTGTAATCACAGTTCCCGCTTATTTCAACGATTCACAGAGGCAGGCTACAAAAGATGCAGGCTCAGTTGCAGGGCTTGAAGTCCTCAGGATTATCAACGAGCCGACAGCTGCAGCCCTTGCTTACGGGCTTGACAAGGGGGATCTGGACCACAAAATCCTTGTCTACGACCTTGGAGGCGGAACCTTTGATGTATCCATTCTGGAACTCGGAGGCGGAATCTTTGAAGTAAAGTCCACAAGCGGAGATACTCACCTTGGAGGCGACGACTTCGACCAGCGCATCATCGATTACCTGCTCGCCGAATTTAAGAAAACAGAAGGAATTGACCTCTCCAAAGACAGGGCTGTCCTCCAGCGCTTGAAAGATGCTGCTGAAAAAGCCAAGATAGAGCTTTCCGGAGTTGCCAGCACCAACGTCAACCTTCCCTTCCTGACAGTCGGTTCTGATGGGGAACCAAAGCACATGGATATTGACCTGACCAGAGCCCAGTTCCAGAAGATGACTGAAGACCTCCTGGAAAAGACTCTTGTATCCATGCGCCGCGCACTCAGCGATGCAAAGCTTACACCAAATGACCTTGAAAAAGTGATCCTTGTCGGAGGCGCAACAAGGATGCCTGCAGTGGTTGAACTTGTGGAAAATTTCACAGGCAAGAAACCCTACAAGAACATCAACCCTGATGAGGCAGTTGCAATCGGTGCAGCCATTCAGGCAGGAGTCCTGGGCGGAGAGGTCAAAGATGTCCTTCTGCTCGATGTTAATCCCCTTACACTGGGTATCGAGACCCTTGGAGGCATTGCAACCCCTCTCATCCAGAGGAACACCACCATTCCTACGAAAAAGAGCCAGATCTTCTCAACTGCTGCTAACAACCAGCCCTCAGTCGAGATCCATGTCCTGCAGGGAGAGCGCGGGATAGCTTCCGAAAACAAGACCCTTGGAAGGTTCACCCTTGACGGCATACCTCCGGCTCCGAGAGGCATTCCTCAGATTGAGGTTACCTTTGACATTGATGCAAACGGGATTCTGCACGTGAGTGCAAAGGACCTGGGCACAGGCAAGGAACAGTCTATTTCCATCAAGAAACCCGGCGGACTTTCTGATGACGAAATCGAGCGCATGGTCAAGGATGCGGAACTGCATGCCGAAGAGGACAAGAAGCGCAAGGAAGAAGTCGAGACAAGAAATGATGCCGAAGCCTTTATCAATGCCGCAGAAAAGACTATCAAGGAAGCCGGAGATGCAGCTACCGAAGACCAGAAGTCAAAGGTCAATGCTGCAATCGAAGACCTGAAAAAATCCCTTGAAGGCACGGATATTGAAGATATCAAGGCAAAGACAGAGGCTCTTCAGGAAGCCGTATATCCGATTTCGACAGCCATGTATCAGAAAGCTCAGGAGGCCCAGCAGGCTGCAGGCGAAACAGGAAGCACGGACGCAAGGGGTCCTGACGAGACAGTCGTTGATGCCGACTATGAGGTAGTTGACGACGAAAAGCGTAAGTAATTAAAGAAGAATTAACACTAACAAAAAGCGCCTGATTATTCGCAGGCATGACCGGAAACCTGCCTGCAGGTTCCGGACTTTTATCCTTTTTTAAAACAACAGGGAATCCTGATGGCTACAACACGTGATTATTATGAAATTCTCGGAGTATCTAAAGACGCCCCAGTCGAAGATATAAAGAAGACGTATCGAAAGCTTGCACTGCAATACCATCCTGACAGGAACAAAGAAGCAGGGGCTGAGGAAAAATTCAAGGAAATATCCGAGGCTTACGCCATTCTTTCAGACACTGAAAAACGGGCTCAGTATGACCGCTTTGGGCATGCCGGAATTGATGGCCAATATAGTGCAGAGGACATTTTCCGGGGCGCGGATTTCAGCGGGTTCGGAGACATTTTTGAAATGTTTTTCGGAGGCGGTAGAAGAGGGGGTCCTATGGGGCCGAGGAGAGGTTCAGACCTCCAGTACGACCTCTATATAACCTTCGAGGAAGCTGCTTTTGGAGTCCGTAAAGACATTGATATTCCAAGGACAGAAAGGTGTTCTGCCTGCTCAGGAACAGGTGCAAAAGAGGGCACAAGCCCAAAGCGCTGCCCTACCTGCGGCGGTACAGGGCAGGTCCGTACTACCCGTTCAACTTTAGGAATGCAGTTCGTGAGCACCACCACCTGCGGTACCTGTCACGGCAGAGGCCAGATGATTGAGTCGCCATGTTCCGTCTGCAGCGGTGCAGGCAGAGTCCGGAGCCGGAGAACAATAACAGTTAACGTACCTGCAGGAGCAGACTCAGGCATGACCCTCAGGCTCAGCGGAGAAGGGGATGCAGGAGAACCAGGAGCGTCTTCCGGAGACCTTTATATTATCCTCCATGTGATGGAACACAGGTATTTCAAGCGGGTCGATTACGATGTAATCTCCGAACTGTCAATACCATTCACCCAGGCTGCACTCGGAGCGGACGTTATGGTTGATACCCTCTACGGTAATGTCAAAATGAACATCCCGGCCGGGACTCAGACCCATTCAGTCTTCAGGCTCAAGGACAAGGGCATACAGCACCTGCAAGGGCACGGTAAAGGAGATCAGCTCGTAAGAGTAATAATCAAGACTCCCACAAAACTTACTCAGGAACAAAAGGAGCTTCTCCGCCAGTTCGAATACCTGAGCAATGGAAAGAAGCCTGAAGGAGAGGAAAAGAGTAAAGCTGAGAAGCAAAAAGGCGAGAAGTCCAAAAAGAGTAAGGGGCTTTTTGAAAAGGTAAAAGATGCTTTAGAGGGTTGAGAATAAAGCTTCTGGCTCAATTTTCAATTCTTTTCAGGTATTTTTTTAATTTTCTCTTTTTCTTTTTCTTTTAACTTTCTGTTTCGATCAATAATTCTCTCTATATAATTCGTTTTTGTTTAGATTCTTTTCTATATCGGGAGCTTGAAAACATTTATATATACCCGTTTAATTCTATGGCTAGGAATCATATTTAATTCGCAAAAGAATTGGTTTGAGAAATTCTGGTTTGCAAAACTTTTAATTTCCAGAGATGGTAAACACGCTGATTAATTTTACTACAACTGATAATGTATCGGGCAGTATTTTACACTTCAACATTATGCCTGGTATCTTTTTTATGATTATTTTAGCTTTGATCACTTTTACTTTGACTACCTTCACTTCGGTTATTTTTACTTTGACTACCTTCACTTCGGTTATTTTTACTTTGACTACTTTCGCCTTAATTACTTTTATTTTTATCCGCCCTATGCTCATTGTTTCTGGTTCAATCATTTCTGCAGTGGTAGATTCATTAAAAACAGTTTTTTTTGAAGGTGTTCTATGAAGGCTGTAATTATTGGTGCAGGGGAAGTAGGCTATCATATTGCAAAAGCCCTCTCTCCTAAAAATGATGTGGTAATTATAGAGAAAGATGAGGACGCGTCAAGAAGAGTAGATGAACTTGACGTGCTCGTAATTGAAGGGAACGGCGCAAACGCTGATATTCTTTCAAAAGTCCTGCAGAATGCTGACCTTCTCGTGGCCGTTACAGGCGTTGATGAGGTCAACATCGTTGCCTGTATGACTGCCAAGCTGATTACAAAGAGTAAACCCGGCTGGAAGTATACTAAAACCATAGCGAGGGTTAGCAATCCTGATTACATAGATTCACCAGTTACGTCAAGGTCTCAGGTTGGCGTTGACCTTATGATCTGTCCTGAACTTTCGCTTGCATCGGAAATTGCTGATGTGCTCTCAAGCCCCTCTGCCATAGATGCGGAAATGTTTGCCGAGGGAAAAGTAAAGATGACTGAGTTTGCAATAAATCCGGAAAGCAGACTTGTGGGAAAGCATATGCAGGACCTTCAGCTTGCTGACTGCTGCATCGTCAGTGCGGTTTTCCGGGATAGTGAAATAATAATTCCTCATGGAGACGATTTAATCAAGGCAAACGACCACATGGTAGTTGTGGGCAAGCCAGAAGCCATGGATGACCTTGAAAATGTTTTCGGGAGCCAGGTGCCTCACAGAACCCGAATTCTTCTTATTGGCTGTGGAATTGTAGGCATCTATCTGGCAAAACTTATCGACAAAGAAGAAAACATTGACCTGAGGATTATTGAGCACAGGAAGAGCCGCTGCATAGAAGTAGCTGAGATGCTTGAAAACGCCCTTGTGCTCAACGGAGACGGGACTGACGTCAGCCTTCTCAGGGAAGAGAATATTGAGGATATGGATGTTGTTGTTGCAGTTACGGATAGTGACGAAAAGAACCTTCTCTGTGCCCTGCTTGCAAAGCAGCTCGGGGCAAAGAAGGTAATTGCAAGGGCTGACCGCTCGGACTACCTGCCTCTTTTTGAAATGGTCGGCATAGACATGGCCGTAAGTCCCAGGGAAGCAACCGTAAATGAGGTCCTCAAACTTACCATGGGCAAAGGCATACAGACGCTCACGACTATCGAAGGCGAAAAAGCCGAAATCATAGAATATACGGCTTCTGAGAAGTGCAGGATTGTCGGCAAGCCTTTAAGCAAAGTAAAGTTCCCTAAAGGAGCCCTTATCAACATGGTAGTACGTGGAAAAGAGACCATCATTCCAAGAGGGGATTTCGTTATCAACAACGGAGACCGTGTAGTTATTTTCTCTATGGCTTCTGCGGTTTCTGAAGTAGAAAAAATATTCCGGTAAGTTTTACGAGATCGGGGTTTTTCCATGAATAATCTACAGATCCGTCTTTGTCTTCAGCTCAATGCTTCTGACCCTGCTCGGAGTCGAGCTAATCAGCTCTGTTACGGCTTCGATCACGACCCTCGGAAACATAGGCCCGGGCTTTAATCTTTTTGGCCCAATGGGAAACTATGAATCGCTTATCCCGCTGGGTAAATTATCCTTATAAGCAATATGTGGGTTGGCAGGCTTGAATTATACACCGTACTGGTACTCTTTACAAGTGATTTCTGGCACTCCTGAGCTGGAGGTTTTCACAGGCTCAAAAACAGTTGCCTCTAAATTTGTTCTGGCTTCTGTTTTTTCCCACGTATCATAAGTTTTTACTCGAAAGCGGGAAGTCCCCTTCCTCAAATCTTTGAGCCTTCAGGCGAGGGGGTTAGGGGGAGGACGTTCATTATACTAACTATTTCTTAGAAATCCGCCCATTTACGTTTTCTTTTTTCCAAAGACTACTTAAGCAAGCAGGATAATCTATTTGCAAACAGTCTTTTCTTCGAGGGAATCTTATGAAAGCAGTGGTAATCGGCGCAGGTGAAGTTGGATATCATATCGCAAAGTTTCTTTCCCTCACACACGATGTGGTTGTTATCGAGAACGATGAGGACGCCCTGAGACGGGCGGATGAGCTGGATGTTCAGGTCGTGGAAGGGAACGGCGCAAATGCCGATGTTCTTGCAAGTATTCTTCCTGATGCGGATATTCTCGTTGCTGTTACCGGGGTCGATGAAGTTAATATCGTCGCCTGTATGACCGCAAAGCTGATCCTTAAATCCCATGCAGGCTGGAGAGAAACAAAGACTATTGCCAGGGTTAGCAACCCTGACTACATAGATGTACCTGTTACTTCCAGAGCTCAGGTGGGCGTGGACGTTATGATCTGTCCTGAACTCGCGCTCGCCTCAGAGGTTGCCGAGGTGCTTTCAAACCCTTCTGCAATAGATGCGGAAATGTTTGCCGGAGGCAAAGTTCAGATGATGGAATTTGCCATCCGTCCTGACAACAGGTATGTAGGAAAGCATATGCAGGACCTCAAGCTTGAAGACTGCTGCATTGTCAGTGCGATTTTCCGGGAAAACGAAATAATCATCCCTCGTGGGGACGATATTATCAAAAAAAACGATCACATGGTGATCATTGGCAAGCCCAGAGCCATGGAAGATCTTGAGAGCGTTTTCGGGAACGAAGTGCCCCACAGAAACAGAATTCTCCTTATTGGCTGCGGAATTGTGGGTTTCTACCTTGCCAAGATTATCGATAAGGATGAAAACGCGGATCTCAAGGTTATTGAGTACCGGAAAAGCCGCTGCATAGAAGTGGCCGAGGTGCTGGAAAATGCTCTTATACTCAATGGGGACGGCACTGATGTCAGCCTTCTCAGGGAAGAAAGTATCGAGGACATGGATGTTGTTGTTGCAGTTACGGACAGCGACGAAAAGAACCTTCTATGTGCCCTTCTTGCAAAGCAAATGGGCGCCAAAAAAGTGATTGCAAGAGCTGACCGCTCGGACTATGTGCCTCTTTTCGAGATGGTGGGAATCGACATTGCAGTAAGCCCAAGAGCAGCAACCGTAAACGAAGTCCTCAAACTTACTATGGGAAAAGGCATAGAAGCTCTTGCAACTCTTGAGGGAGAAAAAGCCGAAATTATCGAATATACGGCATCAGGGCAGTCAAAAATCGTCGGAAAACCGCTCAACAAGGTCAAGTTTCCAAAAGGTGCAATCATCACCATGGTGGTCCACAATGATGATGTCGTTATCCCCAAAGGGGAGTTTATCATCCGGGAAGGGGATAGAGTCATCGTTTTTGCTCTTTCTTCCGCTGTCCCGCATGTTGAGAAGTTGTTTCGGTGAACTACTCCTGGCTAAAGCATAGGAGTTTTCTCCCTTCTTTCTCGTAAGCAGTGAACTTCCCGCTAAATCTAAAGATTTAACGGGTTTCCTAATTCATAGACTACCTTCCGAAGTCTCCAAAGGCGTCAATTCGGGCAGTTCCTGCCCTACTATGTCCTGCTCCGTCGCTTGTTTCGGCTTTATATAGTTTCAAGCTAGAAATGGTGTATTTCCCATGACCTGGTGAGCCTGAAGGTGAACAGATATTGCATTGGCTACCCGGTTCTCGTAACCAGTACTTAGTATTATATTGGTTTCGATGTATATCAAGTAAAAAGATAACGAAACGAGTATTGTAGAAGTTATTGCTTATATTCCACAGGCTAAACCTGGGGTTTTTACGCTTCGTTCAATAAATATGAATACATTAAAAGAGTCATAAGCTGCAAAAACAGAGGATATGCATGAATATTAAGATTGTTTTTTATGTGCTTGGCGGTTTACTCCGGCTTCTCGGGATGCTAATGGTTGTTCCTCTCGGAGTAGCATACTATTACGGGGAAAGCCTGACGCCTTTTCTTGTTTCTATAGTGATAACCGTCCTTACCGGCTTAATCCTGCTTTCCTACAAAACCGATGAAGACTGGATGCGCAAAGAAGGCTTTGCAATTGTTGCTCTGGGCTGGCTTGCTGCTGCGGTTTTCGGGGCAATTCCTTTCATGCTGGACGGAATTTCTCCCCTCAATTCCCTTTTTGAATCCATGTCGGCCTTTACCACCACAGGTTCGACAATCCTTACCGATATAGAAAGCCATCCTAAAGGCATTCTCTTCTGGCGGTGTATGATGCAGTGGCTGGGCGGTATGGGCATTATTGTGCTCTTCATTGCTATCCTGCCAAAACTCGGAGTTGCCGGTCGCCAGCTTTTCCGGGCTGAAGCCCCAGGTCCAACGGAAGATAAGCTAAAACCAAGAATAAGGGAAACTGCAAAGATCCTGTGGATGGTCTACTTTGTAATTTCATTCGTGCAGGTTGTTGCTCTCCTGCTTGCAGGTCTTTCACTATACGATGCAGTTACTCATACGTTTACCACAATGGCTTGCGGAGGTTTCTCGCCTTATGGGATGAGCGTTGAAGCTTTTGGAAGCCCTCTGGTCGAATTCATAATAACTTTCTTCATGTTCGTCGCAGGTGCAAACTTTGCTCTTCATTACAGGGCAATTTATGTTGACAAGGACTTCCTTCTTAAAGACGATGAATTCCGCTTCTATACAGCCCTCACCCTTGCAGCAACCGGGCTTTTGACTCTTCTTCTCTATCGCGACCTTGGTACAGGTCTTTTTGATTCTTTCAGGCTTTCGATCTTTCAGGTAGTTTCCATCATGACAACTACCGGGTTTGCCACAACGGACTTTAACCTCTGGTCCGAATCGGGAAAGATGGTTCTTCTCCTTGTTATGTTCATTGGCGGTTGTGCTGGCTCTACAGGCGGTGGCATAAAGGTTGTGCGTATCCTCATGCTCCTCAGGCACGGGAGAGTGGAACTTTTCAAGTCCCTTCATCCGAGAGCCATAAGAAGTTTAAAATTCAACAATAAAAACGTACCAGATGAGGTTATAAACTCTATTTTCTCCTTTGTAGTGATCTATCTCCTGATTTTTATCTCAAGTGCCCTTATCCTCTCGGTCCTGGGTATGGATATCATAACTTCAGTTACTGCTTCCATAGCCACTCTCGGGAACATCGGTCCGGGCCTGAATGTGGTAGGACCGATGGGCACTTTTGACCCGATCCCCCCTCTCGGGAAATTAATCCTGATAGCAAACATGTGGATTGGAAGGCTTGAAGTATACACCGTAATCGTGCTCTTTACGCCGGAGTTCTGGAACAAGTAATTTTTAAAAAAATCTAATAAACCTAGAAAAAGCAAAGTTTTAAAAAAACGATGTTTGTAGAAAAAATCCACTGAAAAAAGTCTAAAATAGAATAAAAAATGCAGAATAAAAAATGCCTGATTTTCAGGCATTATTTTTATTCTTTATCACTTCTTTTGCTGCATCCTTGAAAAGCACGCGAAGGTCCCAGAGCAGTTTTTTATTGGCTTTGAAGAGAGCCTGTAGCAGGTCAAGGAGGCTCATTCTCTCGAATTTTACGTCTTTTAACGAATGGGCAAGAGAGTCAAGGTCCTCGTCGTTAAGGTTGATAAAGCAGTTCTTTACGATAAGGCTCATATCGATATCGTGCCCTATCGTGGCTCTCCACCTTTTCTCATAGACCTCTTCAAGCTTTCCCAGTGAGACATCTCCTGCGGATATGGCTGTGTAAGCAGCTTCTCCAGCCATCTTACCTGCGTCCATGGCGTTGAGGATCCCTCCACCTGTGATCGGGTCTGACTGGCGTGCGGCGTCTCCTATAAGCATCAACCCGTTAGTTGAAGTCTTCTCGATGCTGCCGGATACCGGGACTCCTCCGAAGACCATTTCTACGATACTGGCATTGGGGAACTTTTTCTCCACAAAATTATTGAGGTAATCGACAGGTCTGGGCTTGAATTTTCCTGTCTTGCTCCCGAGAAGTCCGACTCCCACGTTGGCTTTGCCTTCCCCTTTAGGGAAGATCCAGACATAGCCGCCGGGTGCAATGTCGTTTCCTACATAAAATTCGCAGTATTCCTGGTCTATGTCTGCACCTGCTATCAGGTACTGGGCACAGGTCTCAATATCTACAGGTTTCAGGGCTGTGTCAATCCCTGCCCACCTGCCTACCTTCGATTCGACTCCGTCAGCTCCTATTACTATTTTGGCACGCACCTCATACTCTTTCCCGAGATGCATGAGTCTGGCTCCTTTTACGAAGTCGTTTTCAATGATAAGCCCTGTAGCTCTTGTCTTTACCCTGACTTCAGCCCCGGCTTTTGCAGCCAGGTCCGCAAGGGCGCGGTCAAAGACCTTTCTCTCAAGTACGTAGCCGACTTCTCCTCCGGAGATTTCCTCAGCCATCTCTATCCTGGTACCGTCAGGGGAGTGAATACAGGAGCCTTTAAGGTCAGCGCAGATCCACCGCTTGTCGATCTTCACATGTTTTTTAAGATACTCTTTGTTCACACCCTCGGCACAGCGTACAGGATCACCTATTTCCTGGCGTTTTTCAATTAACAGTACATCAAGCCCTTTTTCAGCTGCTGTTTTTGCAGCAATGGAACCTGCAGGACCGGCTCCGATTACCAGAACATCATATGTGGCCTTCATTTCTTTACCTCGATTGCTCCCACAGGACAGATACGATCACATATCCCGCATACGATACAGATATTTTCATCTACTTCAATCCAGGTTTCTACAAGTTCGAGTGCTCCCTTAGGGCAAACTCCCACACAGGCCCCACAGTATCCACATTTATATCTGTTTATGTTGATGCTCACCAGCTCACCTGTAACTTTTAAAGGTAAATCATGATATTTAACCAGCAGATGTCGTCTCTTGCAAATATATGGCGTGAATAGAAAGGCTCGCCAATATAATTCTACATCATTTAAACTAATGACTTTAATATAATTCCTGAATTCCTGAATATCTCTTTTTTGATTACAATGCTTCCGAAAATTATATTCTGTTAATTAATCTTTTTTCGGCTCTTAATGTCTATTCTTTATTACTTGAGTTTCTTTTTGAGAAAGGTAATTTTCGAATTCAGGTTTATCCTTTAAATATAATTTATTTTTTGAATCAGTTTCCACATTATTGTATTTATCTACTTTAAAGTTATTGGCTACCGTGCCGACGTGCTCAGTAATATACTTCTCTTTCAGTTACTTTTTTATGTTTTTTTTATTATGTTGCCCATTGCACACTTTTTAGTATGTAAACTATGTTCAGAAAGCACCATTTGATGCGATCGCTTTAGTATAAAATTATTTATAGTTATCTCCATAATTTTTATTTTTGACCTTGCACGAAGAGTTTTATTTACTTACTTATTTATTTATTTATTTATTTATTTATATTCTAACCGGAGGCTTTTATTCCCTCAAACTCCTGCCTGGAGCTCGATCTCCTTTTTTTACAATGTTGTTTGCCAGCAGGTCAATTAAGATGTCCATAATTTCTGAGAAATCATCATCTATAATTTCTTTTTTGAAGTGTATAAGGAAAAGGACCGCTTGAGTAGTTTCTGCAAGAATTCTGGCAGGTTTATCGATAAGAAGCCCATTCTTCGCCCACTCTTCAAAAAAAGGCAGAATTATTGCCACGTTATCTCTACGAATATTTTGTATTTCTTCCTCGGAGAACCGGGAAATTGTCAGTTCAAGGTGCTCGTTTTCAATGAAAATTTTTCTCCAGATCGGGTGGTTATCTACTATCTGCAACACATGCCTGAGATAAGCCCTGATAGCTTTATCGGGTTCCGTCCTATACTTCAGGAAGGAATTTTCAAGTATGCTATCCTTTAAAGCTTCCTGCTCTTCCTTAAATATCTGCAGAAAGAGATCTTCTTTGCTGTTAAAAAATGAATAAAAAGAACTCTTTGCAATTCCCAAACCCTCGGTAAGGTCCTCAATGCCTGTTTTCCTAATCCCGTATCTGGCAAAACAGTCCTTCCCTCGGTCAATTATTTTTCGTTTTATGATCTCTCTTTCTTCATCTGTAAAAGATCTCACAGGCTCACCTATTTTGTGAACTGCCTTTCTGGATTTTGCTATATTCAGGCAAATTTGAGCTTATCTGTTCAAGAATTAAAAACCAATAATATCAATGAATTTTTTGGTTTTTTATTCATAGCACACTGTGAATACTATCTATTTAAAATTTTTGGATCTATTATACAATCTTATATAATAATTCCTTCACAAATCCCGGGCGAAGAGATGAACAATGGAAGGGAAAACATGGAAGAATGAAAGCTAAAACATGGGAGAACTAAATTAAAACGTGGAAGAACGAAAGAGAAAACATGGGAGAACTAAATTAAAACATGGAAGAACGAAAGAGAAAACATGGGAGATCTAAATTAAAACATGGAAGAATAAAAGTTAGAAACAGATGTAAAACTCTTCCATGTCCTTCCATTTAACTTATTGGGCTCAAAGAGGGACCAGTCCAACCCTTCCCCGGCTGACCTCTAACTTGAATTTCCGGTTAATGTAGTCTCTTGCAGTTCCTTTCCCATGGATAAGAAGTTCCACCAGGTCTTCTGGCTCATCGATATCCGTGCCTGCAAGGAAGGAGTCATATATTTCATAATTTTGCCCGGAATCGGTTGCAATCGAACAGTGGGTTAGAAAACTCGAGCCGTAATACTTTACCCTGTATCTGGAAGGGTTCTTTATAAACAGGGCATTCGTACCTCCGCCTTTTCCGGGGACGATGCATATATTCTTTTTAGTTGAAGTTATCCCTTTTATATGGTCCGGGGAGAGTAAAGGCAGGTCAGCCATAACAATCAGGACGGGCTCTTCTGCCTCTTCGAGGTACCTGTTAAGGGCTTCATTCAGGTCTTTTTCGTCCAGCAGAACTCTCGCTTTTGTCATGCCCTCAAGTCCGTAGGCCGAAGGGCTGAGAACGTCGATTTTTTCAATTCCGGCTTCCTTGAGAGAATCTATTACCTGGTTTAACATAAGTTCTACAAACTCTTCCCTTTCTTCCAGGCTCAGGACAGGGGATAATCGGGATTTTGCCCCGCTTTTCTTATAGGGGATGACGGCTCTCATCTGGACTCCTGCAACTATTACTCTTTTTATTATTTCCTGATTCTTTTTTTCTGATACTTTTTTCCGGATTCTTTTTTCCTTATTCCCTGCTGCCTATTCCAGCTCTTCCACAATTAGGCAGCGCGCCTTCCCGGTAAGGAAACCTGGGTTCTGCTTTCCGGTACAGGGTGTCCCTCTGCATGGGAATTCTTCCGGCACCTTTTATCATCCATTCAAACTCCGCAGGAGACACGTATTCTCCGTAGTTGCCGCCGGATGCTGTCGAGATCTGGTCTTCCATAAGTGTGCCTCCAAGGTCGTTTGCACCGCACTGCAGGGCAAACTGGGCAAGTTTTTTCCCGAGCTTTACCCAGGTGGCCTGGATGTTGTTTATATGGGTGTGCAGGATCACGCGAGAAATGGCAATAAGTTGCAGGTCTTCAAGCCCTGTGCTTGAGAACTTTCCGGATGCGAGCATCTTTTCCCCTACAGGGTTGTTGTAAGGCAAAAAAGACATAGGGATGAGTTCCGAAAACCCGCCGGTTTCCTGCTGGATTTTGCGGATGGTAAAGACATGGTCAAGGCGCTCTTCCAGGGTTTCCACGTGTCCGTACATGATGGTTGAATTGGTGGAAATCCCTGCTCTGTGTGCCGCAGTTACCGTATCGATCCATTGCTGGGTATTGATTTTTCCAGGGCAGATAATTTTCCTCACCCTGTCGGAAAGAATCTCTGCCGAGGTTCCGGTAAGAGAGTCGAGCCCGCTTTTTTTAAGTTTACGCATCGCTTCTTCTACGGACATGCCGGAAATTCCTGCTGCGTAATTTACTTCCATCGGGGATAGGGCGTGGACGCAGATATCAGGGAAACTGGATTTTATGGACTCTATAATTTCCAGGTAGAACTCCATATCAGCTTCCGGGGTGTACCCTCCCTGGATGCAGATCTCCACGGCTCCGGCTGCTCTTGCATCTTCTGTTTTTTTCAGGATTTCTTCCACACTCAGTATATAACCTGTCTCGGTCCTGTAGGCGCAGAACCCGCAGTTTCCGATACATTTGTTTGTGATGTAGATATTCCTGTTTACCACATAACTGACAATGTCGCCTACCGCATTGGCTCGAAGTTCATTTGCAAGCTCAAAAAGCTCAAATGGGTTTCCTTCAAGCAGGAGAAGGGCGTCTTCTTTAGTGCATTTTCCCTGATGTGCTCTTTCAATGACAGCCTCAGGGGTTGCCGGTTTTTTCGTGTACATCCCTATCGTTCCTTTCAGATTTCATCTCTTTTAAGCAGGATACCCCTTCCTCGACTCCGAAGGAGGCAGGTGGGGAAGGAATGCGTCAACTCCAGCCCTGCTATTTATTTAATTAGTTTTTTATTATTGTAATGGGAATTAAATAATCGTTCCCCACTACCGAAGTAGGGTAATGGGCATCTGGTTTATTCGGAAGCTCCGCACTTTGACATCCTTCGGGAGTTCCCGGAAGCCAGCTCATGCACTTCCCTGTACAGGGTAGTCCTCTCTTTAGGGACCCTGCCGGCTCCGTGGATCATCCACTCCAGTTCTTCGGGCGTGATCATTTCCCCGTGGCAGGACCCTGCGGATTTGGAGATACTTTCTTCCATAAGGGTTCCGCCAAGGTCGTTGACTCCACAGTGGAGGGCAAACTGGGCAAATTTTTTCCCGAGTTTCACCCAGCTTGCCTGGATATTGTCCACATGCCCGTGAAAGAGAATTCGTGAGACTGCATAGATTTTCAGGTCTTCCAGGCCCGGAGTGGCATATTTGCCTTCCCTGATCATTTTCTCCCCTACAGGGTTGTTGTAAGGCATAAAAGGCAGGGGCACAAATTCGGTAATTCCTCCGGTTTCTTTCTGGATTTCCCTTATGATCAGCATGTGGTCTATCCTTTCCTCCGGGGTTTCCACGTGCCCGTACATCATGGTTGCAGTGGTTGGAATTCCCGCAGCATGCGCCTGCCTGACCACTTCGACCCATTCTCCTGTCTTGATTTTCAAAGGGCAGATTATTTCCCTCACCCTGTCAGAGAGGATTTCGGCGGCAGTGCCCGGCATGGTGTCAAGCCCGCTTCTTTTGAGCCTTCTTAAGGCTTCACTTACCGTAATCCCGCTGATGTGGGAGGCATGGTAGACTTCCATTGGTGAAAAAGAATGAATATGCATTTCCGGAAATTCGGCTTTTATGGCTTCGGCAATCCCCTGGTAGAAGTCGAGGCCCACGTCGGGAAGCAGTCCTCCCTGGATGCAGACTTCAGTGGCATTGGCCTTTTCTGCCTCTCTTACCTTTTCCATAATTTCTTCGATGCTCAGGACCTTGCCATCGTTTGTCCTGAATGCGCAAAATCCGCAGGTCCCCACACAGCGGCTTGTGAAATTTATGTTCCTGTTCACGACGTAAGTCACTGTGTCCCCTACTGCAAGAGAACGAAGTTCGTCTGCAAACTTGAAGAGTTCAAAAGGGGGTGTTTCCAGGAGCAGGAGAGCATCTTCTTTTGTGCTCTTCCCCTGGTATGCGCGTTCTATGAGGTCTTCAGGAATTTTACTGTTCATTTTTCAGACTCCTTCGCGTGCCTTTTTTCGGGCAACTTCCTGTAACCTTCCCCGTCCGAGAGCCGCTCTATAAGCTCTCCGATCCTGTCCGAGTACCACCTTTTTTCCACGTACTGCGGGTAGATGGGGAGGCGTTCTCTGAGCGGGATGGCCCCGAGCTTTTCCTGCAGGTCTTTTACATCCGGCCATTCGGCCTCAGGATTGATCCAGTCAATGGTCAGGGGTGATATCCCTCCCAGGTCCGTTACCCCTTTTACTATCAGGGCTTTTGGATCAATGAGGTTTGGGGCAACCTGTACTGCCACATCGCGCGGCAGGATCTGCCTGGCAAGGGCTACGGTATCCATCATCTCTTCCACTGCAGGTTCAGGGAAGTTTTCCATGGGTGTCCCGGCTTTTGGGGAAAAGTTCTGGATAATGACTTCCTGAATGTGCCCGTACTCCCTGTGAAGGTTTGTGATTGCTTCTAGAGACTTTATCCTGTCATCCCTGCTCTCTCCGATCCCTACGAGGAGGCCGGTTGTATAGGGAATCTTAAGTTTCCCGGCTTCCCGGATAGTCTCAAGCCTGCGTTCCGGAACCTTGCCGGGGCAGTCTTTATGGGCTTCCAGAATTGCCGTAGTCTCAAGCATCAGCCCCATGCTCGCATTTAAGGGCTTGAGGACTTCCAGTTCGGAACGTGTCATAATCCCCGCGTTCGTGTGAGGGAGAATCCCTATATCGATTGCGGTTTCACAAAGAAAAACAAGGTATTCCAGGGTTGAAGAATATCCAAGCTCTTCAAGCCATTCCCTGTACCCAGGTACCTCTTCTGCATACTCCCCAAAGGTGAAGAGGGCTTCAGTGCACCCTGCCTTTGCTCCTTTTTCAAGAATCGGGACTACCTCTTCAGGCTTCATCAGCCGGGCGCCGGGTTGTCCGGGTTCCCGCTTAAAGCCGCAGTAGCCGCAGTGGTTCCTGCAGATGTTGGTTACTGGGATGAATACGTTTTTAGAGTAGGTTACGAAAGGAGGGTTTTCCGGTGGAATGGTAAAACACCTGCTGAGTTTTGTTTTTTTTCTCTGGGTTTAGCCGAGGATTTTTTTCATGGTTGCAGCCACACCGAGGGCTACTCCTTCGACTTCTATGCCTCCTTTTCCCTTGGCTCCGTCCCCTACGACGTAGAGCCCGGGAATCGGGGTCTCATTGCCAGGGTCCGTACCTGAGGCTGCCCTGTTTACGGGCCAGCTGTCATGGTAGGACTGGATAAGAAGAACTTCGTATTTTTTGCCGGGAAAAAGTTCTTTGAGGTCCGCAAGTCCCATCTCAATTTCGGAGTCGAGGTTCTTTATGTTCTCAGGGGCCACATACTGATGACACATAGTAAGGTGCTTCCCCGGAGGTGCCAGGTTCGGGTCAGCCTGAGTAACCTCATTGACCCCATTTATACGCCTTGTATAGGGGGTTAGCAGGACTCCGGAGTGCCCGACCAGAGGCTCATCCGCGGCAAGGCAAATCTTTATGCCTGCAGATGGCTGAATGGTCTCAAGCATTTTAAGGTAACCTGCATTCACTTCTCCTGAGAGGGCTTCGCTGCAGAGCAAAGCGGTTGCAGCATGCCCCAGATTACTGATAACAAGGTCAGCTTCATGTTTCTTGCTTTCAGAAATCACCCCTGCAGCTTTTCCTTTTTCAACCAGGATTTTTGAAACTTCCTGCTCGGTATATATTTTCCCACCATTTTCCAGAATCACGGCTTCAAGGGCGTCAATAATTCCTTTACACCCTCCTGCCGGGATGCCTGTACCTCCGAACCGGTACATATTTTCAATTATCTCAAAAATCTCCTCTACAGGGACCTCATTGCTTTTCAGGCTCAGTGCCCAGCCACAGAAAGAGTCGGCAAACCTTACCAGCCATTCGCCCTTAACCTGAGTTTTTATCCAGGCCTCAAGAGTGACTCCTGAAGGGCGATTTTTCCTTGTGCTCACGATCAAAAAAGCAATTTTCAGGCGGTCCTTATGCGAAAGTAGTGATGGAAATTCGATAAAAGAGATGTCCTTGAAGCCTTCTGCATAATCGGGTTTTCCCTGGTTCAGAGGAACGCGTATAGTGGTCTGTTCTGACCGCACTACCCTCACTTCAGCTCCGATCTCCCCGAGAAGCCGGGCAAGTGGGCCCCCTGGTCCGTGCGGAAGCATATGGAAAGCTCCGCTTGAGAGCTGGAACCCTTTATAATTAAGATTGGTAAACCTGCCTCCTGTAATAGGAAGCCTTTCAAAAACTTCAACCTCATGCCCTGCTTTAGAGAGCCTGGCAGCGCTTAAGAGCCCTCCAAGGCCTGCACCGATTACAATCGTTTTCATGCCGGTACCTCGATGGCTTTTACAGGGCAGTAGGGGATGCACATCCCACATTCTACGCAGGCATCGGTAGCTCGTGCTCTTCCCCTTACTTCTATTGCTCCTTTTTTGCAAAAAGAAGCGCACTGGCCGCATCCTACACAATTATCGTTTATCTTCATGCGATCCACCAGCTTTTCTATCGTGAAAAGACTTATTATAATGTGTTGGTATAGCGTTTTGCTCATATTAGTTTCTCAGGGTCAATGGAAAGCGGGCTTCCCTTATGATAATGTGCTTGTTGTAATATGTAATCGGTAGCACACTATGGATTTATCCCTTTCAGAACATAATATGGCTTCAAAGAACGCTGTCAAATGGTCAAGAAGACCCGTTTTCCTCATCAATATTAGATTATTTTGAGTTCAGGCAGGTACAAGTGTACATATATTACTAAGGGATTGTACTGAAGTATAGCACAAAGGGATGTGAGCAACTGTTGTACTGCCTTTTAATGGATACATCCCCGGGGAATAGTAAACGCACATGACAGTACACCATTGCATATAGCTACTATGACCTTTCTGATATGCCACATGGTATGATAGTTATTGTTTTTTCTGACCGGTCTAGTATTTTTTTGACAAGTGTTGTATTTTTTTTGACGACAATCAAATCTTTTGATCACTCTTTTCTATCTGATGCCCTTGACCTGCATATTTGAAGGAAATTGAGTGCCGTCTCTCCCGCACTTAAGCAGGAAATTTTCAGCACTTTCAGTTCCTTATTATTTTTATTTTAAAGGTTGCCTCAAGAGCCTTTTATCCTCGGGATTTATCATTATTATTTATACTATATTCAGAGGATTTTTAATGGAAACTAAAATAATTAGCTGATATATATAATTCCTTGCCATTTCCGGAGAAAATGTTGTCATTATATTAAATTATTCACAAAATTTTGTGGCGGTTCAAAGATAATAACATATTTATGTTGTATATATAATTTCGTCAGCAGGTCAAGGCTTTTCCTCAGATTTATTTCAACATATGTATATTTTAAAAACAGAGTTTTAATTATTTAGACTTAATATTTATATAATATTAATTATCTAGCAAATAGCTATAAATAACCCCTGATTCATTTGCAGAACTAGCATAGCTACCTGGAATCTTAATTATTAATAATACTACTTTCACGGCAATTGAATCCATGCCACCGGAAGAAGGGTTTCCCCTGACTTTCGGTAATTTATTACCTAAAATAGGGCAAGGAAAAAATAAATTTTTCAGAGCCCGGCAGTCAGGTGTCTGTATTCAAAGGGCCCTATTCGGAAGAGGGGGTACCCGGATACGGGCATTCCCTACAGGACCTGTATTCGGATCATTATGGTTTTTCTAAATAACCTGGGAATCCGGATACAGTTTTTTTGTCCGCTCATCTTTATAAATATAAAATTATGATCATGCGGAACTGCAGTTTCAGATTGCTGCACTTTGATAGGTGATACAATGTCTGGAATAATTGATAGCTATATACCGGTTGCAATATTTCTTGCCGTGGGACTGGTCATGCCGCCCATGACAATGTTTATCGTAAAGCAACTGAGTCCGAGGAGCAAGGCAGCCAGCAAATACACGACATACGAATCAGGTTCCGTTCCTATAGGAACTGCCAGGATCCAGTTCAATGTCGAGTATTATCTCTATGCGATTGCTTTTGTTCTCTTTGATATTGAGGTCCTTTTCCTTTACCCATGGGCTACAGTCTATAAGGGGCATGGGATTACCTCAATTGCAGTAGTTGAGATGTTTGCATTTATCTTCATATTGCTCTTCGGATACGTTTATCTCTGGAAGAAGGAGGCCCTTACATGGGTGAAGTGAAGGAGAAAAAAACGAATTACTCAAAAGAAACTCCGGAAGAAATCCCCGGCGTTATCACAACAACCACCAGTGCAATCCACAAATTCCTTAAGAAAACCAAGGCTCAGGATCTTATCAACTGGGGGCGGAAAAACTCGCTCTGGTTCATGACCCAGCCAATGGGCTGCTGTGGTGTGGAAATGATCGCTACGGGCTGTGCCCACTATGATACTGACCGCTTCGGGATCATTCCCAGGAACTCCCCAAGGCATGCGGATGTCATGATCATCAGTGGTTATGTGACAAAAAAATATCTGCCGGCCCTGAAGAGGCTCTGGGAACAGATGCCTGCTCCTAAATGGGTTCTCTGCATGGGAGACTGTTCGATCAGCGGCGGTCCCTTTTATGAGTCCTACAGCACGGTGCAGAATATCGATGAGCTCTTTCCTATCGATGTCTTCATTCCCGGATGTCCTCCCAGACCCGAAGCCCTGATCCAGGGATTTGTGGAACTGCAGGAAAAGATAACAGCCAAAAAAGACCTGGGAACGGAATACTGAGGAGATTTCAGGCTTATTTGAGGGAATACAATGGATGCCAGAACAATCATAGAATCATTAACCGGCAAATTTCCGGAGGCAATTTCCGAAGCCGGGATCGAATCTCCGATCCGTATCCGGGCATATGTGAATAAGGAGAAAGCAAAAGAAGTCTGCCAGTACCTTAAGGACTCCCTTCAGTTCGACCACCTCTGTTCCGTTTGCGGAGTGGATTACCCTCCGAGGAACGAGCTGGAAGCGGTGTATCATATAGCTTCATATGACCATCCTGTAGTTCTGATGCTGAAAGCGAGGCTGCCCAGGAATACTCCGGAAATCGAGTCTATTGTACCGGTATACTGGAATGCAAACTGGTATGAGAGAGAGACCTACGAACTTTTCGGGATTATGTTTAAAAACCACCCTAATCTGAAGCCTCTTGTGCTCCCCGAAGATATGCTGGGTGAGTGGCCTCTTCGAAAAGACTACGAGGGTTTCCCGAATAAGACCGCAAGAAACCTGGTGTGAGGGGTGAAAAATGGAAGAAATGCTTGAACCAAATGAAATGATCGTACACCTGGGCCCCCAGCATCCCATGCAGCCCGGACCTTTCAGGTTAAACCTGAGGTTGAAAGGGGAAACTGTGATGGATGCTGAAGTGGAACTGGGTTATATTCACAAAGGCATTGAAAAAATCCTGGAGAACAAGACCTACCTTCAGGGAATCACGATAGTTGACAGGATCTGTTACCTTGTAGCCCTGACAAACGAAGAATGTTTTGTGGGCTGCGCCGAAAAGCTGTTAGGCATCGAACCGCCGGAGAGAGCACAGTATATAAGGGTTATTTTAGAAGAACTCTCCAGGCTCCAGAGTCACCTGCTTGGTCTGGGAGAGTTCGGGGAGTTCATCGGCTTCGTGTCCATGTTCATGTATACGATTAAGGAAAGGGAAGAAGTTGTAGGCCTTATTGATATGGTCACCGGGGCAAGGGTCACTCACAGCTACCTTAAATTCGGAGGGGTACGCGACGACCTGCCAGCCGGGTTCAAAGAAAAAGCTCTCCCGATCCTGAACAACCTCAAGAAAGTTATTGAAGATTACGAGGGAATGTTTTACTCGGACAGAATTTACAGGGAAAGGACCATAGGAGTCGGAGTCCTGACTGCAGACGTTGCAAAGAGCTTCGGGGTTTCCGGGCCTGCTCTGCGGGCAACGGGTGTTCCTTTCGATATCCGGAAGAATGAACCCTACCTTGTGTATAAAGACCTCGACTTCAAGGTCTGCACGGAAACTGCAGGCGACTGTTTTGCAAGGGTGCAGGTCAGGCTTAACGAAATGCGGGAAAGTATCTACATCCTTGAACAGTGCCTTGACCAGATCCCCAATGGCCCTCTATTCCCTGAAGGGACCCCTTACGGCAGAAGGACTCCTGTAATGAGAGTTCCTGCAGGTGAGGTGTTCCACAGAGTCGAAGACCCAAGAGGCGAGATGGGCATGTACATGATCTCCGACGGCACAGACAAGCCATACAGGGTAAAAGTCAGAGGACCTTACTTCCCGACCCTTCAGGCTCTGCCTCCATTGATCAAGGGCACAACAGTTGCAGACGTTGCAGCGATTTCAGGCAGTATGGACGGCTGCACCAGTGAAGCGGACAGGTGATTGTAATGATAGAAATCCCTGAATTAATAATTCCCTTTATCCCCTGGATCCGCGGGCTTGTGGGCCTGTCTCTTGTGGGAGCCATCTTCCTTGGAGCAATGGGTGCTGTCTGGATTGAGCGTAAACTCTCAGCCGACATCCAGTTCAGGTACGGGCCTTCAAGAGTAGGTAAGTTCGGGCTCCTGCAGCTGGTGGCTGACGCTATTAAGCTCTTTACGAAAGAAGACCTGAGGCCGAAGAATGCTGACCGCATGCTCTTTGACAACGCCACGATCTTCATGATGAGCTCGGTTTTCCTGATGCTTGTCGCAATCCCGGTAGGTGCAGTCTTCATCAACGGGGTCGAGTACCCTCTGGCTGTAACCGAGATGGATATCAGTATTCTTTATATTGAGGCAATGTCTGCGCTTACCATTTTCGGGATCTTCATGATTGCCTATGGTTCTAACAACAAGTATTCCCTTCTCGGAGCTTTCAGGAACTTTGCCCGGATGGTCGGGTATGAAGTGCCCCTTGGGATCACTGTTGTCAGTGTCGGTATAATGACAGGTTCCCTGAACATAGTGGAAATTGCCAGCGCCCAGGGGCTTCTCTGGAATATCTTCCTGCAGCCGATCGGATTCATTGTTTTCTTTATTGCACTTATGGCTGATATGGGGAGGCTTCCTTTCGACCAGAACGAGTCTGAAGAAGAACTGGTCGCAGGATGGATTACCGAATACAGTGGAATGCGTTTCGGTCTCGGTTTCTTTGCCGAGTATATCCACATGATCCTCGGTTCCTTCCTTGTTGCACTCCTCTTCCTTGGCGGCTGGAACGTGCCGGCTTTTGTTTCAAACAGCCCGGTGCTTGGCTTTATTGTCCCCACAGGTTTCCTGCTTCTTAAAACCGTGCTTGTGCTGATGACGATCATCGGAATGAGATGGGCTGTCCCAAGGTACAGGATCGATCAGGTAGTAGACCTTAGCTGGAAGAAACTCCTCCCTCTGTCCCTTTTGAACCTTGTCTGGGCAGTGGGCCTTGGACTATATCTGGGGGCTTAAGAGTATGGTTCTTAAAAACATCAGATATGCGCTTAAAAACATCCCTAAAGAACGCGTAACCAGGCTGTGCCCGGAAGTGGAAACTCCGCTCTCCGACAGGTTCAGAGGGCTTCAGATCCTCGACAAAAGCAAATGTATTGGCTGTGGAATCTGTGCCAACACCTGCCCTAACAGCGCGATTAAGATCATTAAAGCCCCGGTTGCCCCTGGCAGCGGCAAACAGAGGTGGTTCCCTGAAATCGACATAGGCCACTGCCTCTTCTGCGGGCTCTGCATTGACCAGTGTCCCAAAGGTGCTCTTTCCAGCGGGAAAGAATACGCCAAAGGCATGGTGAAATGGACTCATAAAGACCTGCTCATGACTCCTGACAAACTCGCAAGGGAAGTAGATATCGATGAAGGTGATGAAAAATGATCGGAATTGAAACTATCGGAGCAGCTCTGGAAATGGCTGTCTTCGGGCTTCTTGCGGTTGTCACAGTCTTCTTTGCAATCTTTGTTGTTATTGCAAAGGACGTTGTAAGAGCCGGGCTTTCCCTGATCATGTGCATGTTCGGCATTGCAGCGTGTTATATCCTCTTAAACGCTCAGTTCCTGGGAGTTGTCCAGGTGCTGGTCTATATCGGAGCAATCGGAGTGCTGATCCTCTTTGCAGTTATGCTTACAAAGCGCGAACTGGGAGGTGGGTCCGGTGCGAATTAACAGACTCCCGGCTCTTCTCGTAGTCCTGCTCTTTGTTGCTGTTGTTGTTACAGGAGTTTTTGGGACTTCCTGGAATACGGTTTCGGAACTCCCTGAGAATCCGGCTGACCCGAGCAATATCGAGGGCATAGGTATGTTGATCTTTACCCAGTATGTAGTGCCTTTCGAGGTCCTGTCAATTGTCCTGCTCGCATCCCTTATAGGAGCAATCTACATGGCAAAAGGGGAGGGCAACAGATGACTGCTATTCCATTAACATTTTATCTAGGCCTGGCAGCCCTGCTCTTTTCAATCGGGCTTTATGGCGTGATGACACACAAAAGCGGTATCAGGATGATCATGTGTATAGAGCTCATGCTGAACTCCGCAAACCTGAACCTTGTGGCTTTTTCAAGCTATACGGATACCCTTAACGGGCAGGTCTTTGCCATATTCTCGATTGCCCTTGCAGCTGCTGAAGCAGCAGTCGGGTTTGCGATTTTCATGGCAATCTACAGAATGCACGAAAAAATTAATCTTGATGAGCTTAACATCCTGAGGTGGTAAAAACGGCTCTGGAAGAATTTGCATTTTTGATCCCCCTGCTTCCGGCACTGGCTTTTGCGATCACCTTCTTCTTTGGCAAGAAAATGCCATCCGGAGGGGCAATCGTTCCCATCCTTGCCATTGCTGCCTCCTTCGTAATCTCTTTTGCGATTACCCTCGGGCTGCTGGCAAACCCCGAAGAGGTCGTAAACCAGTCCTATTCCTGGTTTGCAGTGCTCAATCTCGGAGTGTTAATTGACCCCCTGGCTGCAGTCATGCTGTCAATGGTCACCTTCGTGAGCCTGCTGATCCATATTTACGCAGTTAGCTACATGTCCCATGATGCCGGAAAGGCCAGGTATTTTGCAGAAACCGCACTTTTCACCGCGGCAATGCTTTCCCTGATCCTCTCGGACAACATTGTGCAGCTCTTTGTTTCCTGGGAACTTGTCGGGCTTTGTTCTTATCTCCTGATCGGTTTCTGGTTCGAAAAACCCTCAGCTGCAGCCGCAGCCAAGAAAGCTTTCCTTACAACCAGGATCGGAGACGTAATGTTCCTTACAGGAATAATCGTGCTCACTTCCGATCTTCTTAAGGTTGCAGGCGGGTTCCAGGACGGAGTTTACCTGCTTCGTTTTGATGAAATCTTCAGTTATATCCCCCAGCTTTCGGCTCTGCAGGCAAACATTTTCGGCTTTGAAATAAGCCACCTTACTATTATCACCCTGCTTTTCTTCGGAGGAGCAGTAGGAAAGTCCGGGCAGTTCCCCCTCCATGTGTGGCTGCCTGACGCAATGGAAGGCCCAACAACCGTCTCAGCTCTCATCCATGCAGCAACAATGGTTACTGCCGGTGTTTATCTGGTCGCAAGGACCTTCCCGATGTTTATTGCAGCCCCTGACTCCCTTATGGTAGTCGCTTACTTTGGAGGCTTTACCGCTCTCTTTGCAGGCACAATGGGCATTGTAATGAACGACCTCAAGCGTGTACTTGCGTTCTCAACCATCAGCCAGCTCGGATACATGATGCTGGGTCTTGGTCTCGGTTCGGCAATAGGGCTTGAAGCAGTTGGTATATCCCTTTTCCACCTGATCAACCATGCTTTCTTTAAGGCTCTCCTTTTCCTCTGTGCAGGCAGTGTAATCCATGCAGTCGGCACCCAGGATATGAGGGAACTCGGAGGCGTAGGAAAGGTAATGCCAATTACTGCTGCCACCATGACAATTGCAGCTCTTGCACTGGCAGGTTTCGGTATCCCCGGGACCTCAATAGGGACAAGCGGCTTCATTTCAAAGGATGCAATTATTGAAGCTGCATACCTCTTCGGAGAACACAGCAACAACTGGATCCCGTACATATTCTCAATTGCTGCTGCCTTCCTGACATCCCTCTACATCTTCAGGCTGATCTTCATGACCTTTACAGGGAAGCCGAGAAGCAACTATCACGGGCACGAGTCCCCTGCCATTATGACCATTCCTCTTTCCATTCTGGCACTCTTTGCCCTTGTTTTCGGCGCACTGACCCATACCGGGTTCATGAAGTTCCTTGAAGAGACCTTTGCCAACAGTTTCGTAAACCTTGACATAGGAAGCCTTGCCGGCATAGGCGGAAACGAGCTTGTAGAGGCAGCAGGACACGAGCCTCTCTTTATTCTGTGGCTCCCGTTAATAGTCGCCCTTGCAGGCCTTGCAATTGCTTTCGTGATCTATTACCTCAGAGCAGTGAAACTCGGGCCTCTTGCTTCCATGAAGAACCCGATTTACAAGCTGCTCTACAAGCGTTACTACCAGCACGAAATCTATACCGAGTTTTTCTCAATCGGAATAGTTTACGGCGTTATTGCTTTCCTCACGCAGGTAGTTGATGTGATCGTTGACAGCATTGTGGAAGGAATAGGAATTCTCACGGTTGGTATAGGTGAAGAACTCCGGAAGGTTCAGACAGGGGTTGTCCAGACCTATGCAACCGTCATAATTGCAGGTGTGAGCCTGCTAATAATACTCGTTAAATTGATAATGGAGGTACTCTGATGCTGCCGGTCGCATCGTTGTTGATTCTGGTGCCGCTGATTTTCGCAGTCGTGACCTTTTTCACAAAAACAAAAGACCAGGCTGCAGGATTGGGCCTTGTCGGGTCGCTTGCGACTCTGGGCCTTACCCTTTACGCCTATCTGAACTTTGACAGCAGTACTGCTGCAATGCAGTTCTATGAATCTGTGAAGTGGATTCCCTTCCTCGGGGTCAACTATTCAGTTGGAATTGACGGCATTTCCATGCCTCTTATCCTCCTGAATGCGCTCGTTATCCCGCTTATGATCCTCTATAGCTGGAAAGAAGATCGGGAAGCCCCTAACAGGTTCTACGGGCTGATCCTTACCATGCAGGCCGCAGTCATAGGCGTCTTCGTAGCCCTTGACTTTGTAGTCTTCTATATATTCTGGGAACTTACCCTGGTGCCACTCTTCTTCATTGTAAATATCTGGGGTGGAGAAAAGCGGGCTCATGCGTCCTACAAGTTCTTTATCTACACGCATGTTGCATCTCTCGTGATGCTGCTCGGAATCTTCGGGCTCTTTTACGCAGCCCTGCATCAGACAGGTGTTCCTACATTTGATATAAGAGAACTGATCGCACAGTTCCAGTTCTTCGAACCCGGCCTGATGAAAGATGGAATATTCCTTGCAATCCTCTTCGGGTTCCTGGCAAAGATGCCGACTTTCCCCTTCCACTCGTGGCTTCCGGATGCATATGCCGAGGCTCCTACTGCAGGCAGTGTACTCTTTATCCTGCTCAAAATCGGAGGGTACGGGCTTTTCAGGATTTCACTCCCTATGCTCCCGAACACTGGTAATCCCAAGCTGATGATCATGATGCTGGGCCTGCTCGGTTCTTTCAGCATAGTCTACGGGGCTCTTCTGGCTCTGCGGCAGAAAGACCTCAAGCGCATGATCGCTTACTCCAGTTTGAGCCACATGGGATTTGTTACCCTGGGTTCAGCCGGCCTTGTTACCCTTTCGGTTTCAGGCGCCATGTTCCAGCAGTTTTCCCACGGGCTTATCATGAGCATCCTGTTCATGTCTGCCGGTGCAATCCAGGCCACCACAGGCACAAGGATCATTAACGACCTCGGCGGGCTTGCAAAGAAGATGCCAATGCTCACTGTGGTTATGATGGTCGGGTTTATGGCATCCCTTGGCCTTCCGGGGCTAACAGGCTTTATTGCCGAGTTCCTGGTCCTGACCTTCACTTTCGTGAACCTGCCTGGCTTTGTCTTATTTGCCCTGCTGGCAATAGTGATTACTGCAGGTTACCACCTCTGGGCAATGCAGAGGGCAATGTTCGGAGTGTATAATGAGAAGCTCGGGGATGTCAGGGACATAAATTCCCTGCAGGTCTTTTCAATGGCAGCTCTTGCCCTTCTGGTGCTCTATTTCGGCCTGAACCCGAGCCCGGTGCTTGATATGATGATTAAGAATTCGGAAGCAATAGTCAGCCTTGCGGCTGTCCTGGGGGTGTAAGAAATGGAAGAATTAATGTATCTTGCACCTGAAATTGTATTAGTTGCAACCGGCCTGGCCGTACTTATGGCCGGAGTCTTCCTGTCCCCCAAGTCTAAGAATGTACTGGGTTACCTGGCAACCCTGGGAATCCTTGCAGCCCTTGTCCTGACGGTTAAAAGCTTCGGGCTTCTGAGGATGGAAGACTTCCAGGTTGGATATTCGATTTTCTCAGAAACTCTGAGTATCGATGCCCTCTCCCAGTTTTTCAAACTGGTCTTCCTGGCAGTTGCTCTGATTGTTTCGCTTGCCTCAATCAAGTACACTGAAAACAGCGAGCACACAGAAGAGTTCTACACCCTGATGCTCTTTGCAACCGTCGGAATGATGTTTGTAGCATCGGCAAACGACCTGATAGTGCTCTTCTGTGCCTTTGAACTGGCAAGTCTTGCAACCTACGCTCTTGCAGGCTTTGAAAAGCAGAACGCAAGGTCCCTCGAAGGAGCCATGAAGTACTTCGTGATCGGCTCGGTTTCTGCAGCGCTCATGCTCTTCGGGATTTCCTTTGTCTACGGGGCAACCGGCACTACCAGCATCCCAATAATTGCTGCAAACTCCGGCCTCCTGACACAAAACCCTATAGGGCTTGTCGCAGTCGTGCTGCTGATTGCAGGTTTCGGCTTCAAGATGGCTCTGGTGCCCTTCCATATGTGGGCTCCGGATACCTACCAGGGGTCCCCTTCAGTTGTTTCCGCTCTGCTTGCAGCCGGGTCCAAAAAGATGGGATTTGTGGCAGCCTTCAGGATTTTCATTGTGGCTCTTGCAGCCCTCCAGCCTGACTGGCAGCTTGCTTTCACAATCCTGGCAGTGGTAACAATGACCTTCGGAAACGTGGTCGCAGTTGCTCAGACCAGCGTAAAACGCATGCTCGCCTACTCCTCCCTGGCACAGGCAGGATACATTGCAATGGCTTTTGCGGTAATGACCCCGGTGGCTCTTACAGGCGGCATCATGTACGCCCTTGCCCATGCTTTTATGAAAGCAGGAGCTTTTATCGCAGCCGGAGTAGTTGTCTGGATGGTAACCTCGGAAAAGAGAGGAAACCTCGATATCCCCGATCATCTTGACAGCTTCAGGGGCCTTGGGAAGAGAATGCCTCTGGCAGCCCTTTCCATGACGATCTTCGTCTTTGCCCTTGCAGGTATCCCCCCAACTGCCGGCTTCATGGCCAAGTTCGTGCTCTTCTCCTCAACCATTGAGGCAGGCATGACCTGGCTTGCAGTGATTGCAATCCTGAACAGTGCCCTTTCACTGTTCTACTATGCACGGCTTGTGAAATACATGTACTTCCTTCCCCCCGAAGGTAAAAAAGTCAGCATTCCTTTCCCATACGCAGCCTCTCTTCTTGTTGCAGTGGCCGGTGTACTGGCAATGGGTCTCTGGCCCGAACCCTTCATTAAGTGGGCAATGGAAGCAGCAATGGTACTATTACCATTCTAAGGAGGTATGAGAAATGACAGATTGTGATCTTTGCGGGCGTGCAATCCCGACCGTTATCCCGGTCCGGGCTATCCGCCCCCTCCTCAAATTCGCCTACCCCAACGGTGTCTGGAAAGGCCTCTGTGAGACCTGCCTCGATTCCGCCCAGAAAACTTACTTAACTGTAAACAAAAATCAGACTTCATGCAGAAAAGGTAAATGCGCCCTCTGCGGAGATAAAACCGGAGTTTTCTCCGTAGAACTGCAGGTCCCTGACTTCTCAAAGGGAGTCGTAAAAAAAGATGTGGATCTCTGCTACAGGTGCCTGAAAGCAGCCGATGAGTCTTATCTCAGGCATAAAAAAGAGCAGATCGAGCAGGAACACGCACATCATTAAGTAAAGCTGCTTTTATGGCGGCTTTATTTTCTTTTCTTTTTTGGCTCTTTTTTCTTTCGTTATATACGGAAATTCTTATTTGTGATATGAATTTCTGAGTTGTTTATCCTATATTTATTAGGTTCACTGTGCTGCATAACTAAAACCATCATAACATTTTATATTTTTTAATTTCTATTATACAGTACTGAAAACCCATTTTAAAATGTGAAGTGGCTGTAATCTTTAAAAAAGAGTCTTTTTTCTGAGCAAGTTTTTACCTCTGACAGCTTCGAGGTAAGTTTTATTCCTTATTGTAAGTGCTTTTTGTGTCCTCATCCAGAGCTTTGGATCTAAGTTGAGAGATCATTTGACCGAAAAATTTCGTTGTTAATATATTTATGATAAAAACCAAAACACAATTAGCATATACGGTCGCTGGATTAGTAATAATTATTAAAATTTTTAATGTTCTGATGTTATAAAGTTTAGATGAGAATTCATCACAGCATGACCTCTGCATATTCCTGATTGTACATTTTAATTTTGAGGTGGAACGCTTTTTTATAAACAAGAATGGTGGTTGAATGACTTTGAAAGCATGTACAAGAATCGTTATTTTGTTATTTTTTTAATTTTGATACCAGGAACCGCTAATGCTGCAATTTCTATTTCTGATGGACTCAGTCCATAACTGCACGTGTCGGTATCCCGAAATTAGAATTCAGCAATATTGAGTTGCTTGGATACGCTTGTAAATAGTTGGTGGTAAAATGAAGAAAATAGTTGGCGGTAAAATGAAGAAAAAACTGTTAGAGCGAAATTGGAGAAGCAAATGATTGAAAGTATTGGCCACTTCAAAAAAAGTCGATGTACTAGAACTCTACAAAAGCATGATTCATTATTCGATGTTTAGTGACGAATTGGCTAGATTACGTCGAATTTGATGATATGTAGGATAACTAAAAGAGTGCTTTTTGCGAGTGAGCAGATTGAGGTATATATATGACTTACAGTTTGAAACGATATATTATGTTGGTAATTCTAACCGCAACTGTACTACTTGTGACAACAGGAGTGGTTTCAGCAGACGGTATTGCTGGAAAGAAGATATGTATAGATCCTGGGCACGGTGCTAATACAGGTGCCGTATGGAAGGATGAGTCGGGAGAGGTTAAGTTCCGAGAAGATTATATAAATCTGGAAGTTGCACTTGACTTAAAAGAACTCTTAATTTCAGAAGGTGCTGTACCTGTATTGACTAGAGATACAAATATTAATCCATCTCATAAAAATCGCTGGCAAACATCACAAAATAATAATTGTGAGATATTTATAGCAATTCACTGTGATTCAAATGACAAGACTAAGCCTAGTGGCACTCAAGTATATTATTATCCACCAGAAAATACAGATGCCGGGGCTCTTGCTAAGACCCTCGCTAATGAGATATATGGAAAAGTGACATCAGATCTCAAAACCAAAGGTGATCGGGCTGTTCCAATTCAAGATGCTATTGGGACAAGATCTATTGTTGTATTAGATGCAAGTCGATATAGTGCAAAACAAATACCTGCAGTTAATGTAGAACTCGGATTCATTAGTAATTCAGATGATCGTCAAAAATTAGTCAGTCAAGACGGTCAAAAGAAGGCAGCTACTGCAATACTGCACGGTATTCAATTATATTACGGAGATGCTCCACAAGAACAGCCGTCTCCAAATCTTCCAGCTTCCCTTTCTCAATACAATTCTGATGAATTAACTGAGATACCTCTTGGTGGCACTACGACTGAAAATTCCGTCATTATGAAAGGTGTTGTTTTGGACCCTAATGGAGATAAAGTACAATTAGAAGTGGAAGTTAAACCTCTTGGAACGGCTTTTACTGGCACTCCCACAAAAACCTCGTCATTAGTAGCCTCTGGCAGCACAGCTTCTGTAACCTGTACAGGTTTATCTAACGGACAATATCACTGGCAAGCAAGAGCAAAGAATTCCGCAGGTGTCACAGGATCCTGGCTCAGTGCAGGAGGTAACTCCGAAGATAAACCCGACTTTATAGTCAAACCAGTTACTCCAACCAGAGATACCATAAGAGTGTATAGAACTGCTACGGGTCAAATTGATGTATTAGATATAGAAACTGAGTATTTGCCATATGTTGTAGCTGCAGAAAATGGTGGAGCTCCGTTTGAATCCATGAAGGCACAGGCCGTGGCTTCAAGAACATTTGCTTACTATAAGATAAAAAACCCACGTGGATCAAACTTTGATTTATATGATGATGAGAGGGACCAAGTCTATAATCCTAATAAAGTCCTCAATAAGAATCACAAAAAAGCAGTTTCTGAAACAAATGGTGTCACTTTAAGATATGATAGAGATATAATTTGCAGTTTTTACGTAAAAGGAACTGGTGATACGGCACCGTATGTTACTTACAATGAGGGTAAGAGTGGAGATAGTATTTATCAAACTTCTCTGGGTTGGATAACTAAACCTCCTTCTAGTAACCCTTATAATCGGGGTTGTATGGGGCAAGTTCAGGCAAATGAACTAGCTAGTAAAGGGTATGATTGGATTCGCGTTTTAAAATACTTCTACGGTGAAGATATCATACTCACTAAAACTCAAAATGACTCTCCTGAAGATCCAGTAGAAATCCTCTCTGATGGATTTGATTTTCCAGTTGGAGCGCCAGATGGAAAAGGTTACAAACATGGAACAGTAAACGATAAGAACGGCTGGGACTTCTTAGAATATAACAAAAACAAAAAAATATTTCATCCAGGAGAAGATTGGAACGGGATAGATGATTCTGGAAATCCCGTGGGCAATGCTGATTTTGGCGATCTCGTTTATGCAATTTCTAACGGACGAGTTATTTATGCATCACTTGATAGTAACGCATGGGGAAATATTATTTTAATAGAACATAGACTGCAGGATGGCACTACTGTTTGGTCACAGTACGCCCACCTTAAAGATATGTTAGTCAGTAGTGGTGATGTTGTCCAAAGAGGTCAAAAAATTGGGACAATTGGAAAGGATGACGGCGTTGCACATCTGCATTTTGAGATACGTAAAAAACTTCTAAAACCTGGTGCATGGGATGTTTCAAGCAAGACAAAAGTACTTGAAAACTATCACGACCCTTCTGATTTCATTAACTCACACCGTCCCCAAACCGAAATGGATGAGGCAAAGGGTAACGCTAATGTGATGCTCGTCATCGACCGTTCGGGTAGCATGTCTGGTACGCCAATTTCAAATGCTAAAAACTCAGCGAAACAATTCATAGACCAAATGGGATCTGAGGATAAAGCAGGGGTCGTATCGTTCTGCTCATATGCAAGTAAGAATTATCCCCTCACCACTCTTACTGATAATGAAAGGAAACTCATTAAAAATGAAATAGGCTTAATTTCTACTTGGGATACTACGGCGATTGGAAAAGGCTTGGAACTTGCTTTATATGAATTACAGGATAATGGTGACAAAAATAGTCATAAGGCAATTGTTTTACTTTCTGATGGATATCAAAATAGTGGAAAACATCCATACGACGTGATCTCCTCTTTCCAAAAGACCCAAAACAAAGACATAAAGGTTTACACCATTGGTCTTGGTAATTATGTTGATGTAGACTTGCTGGAAAAAATTGCTGAAATGACAGGAGGCAAGTACTATTCTTCTCGCGAGGAAGGTTATCTAAATCAAATATATAATGACATTGGTGCAAAAATTCTCGATTTGGATACTGCTAACAAACTCACTGTTAATATGGTTACCAATGACGTCCTGTCAATACCTGTTAAAATAGACTCTTCAATAGAGAAAGCATCCTTCGGCGTTAGTTGGCCAGGCAGTAATGTAGACCTCGTATTGTACAAACCTGATGGGTCGTTAGTAGATCCCTCTATTGCAGATTCAGATCCTACTATTGAATATTTGTCTGGTCCCACTTATAAGATTTACAAAGTCACAGATCCAGAACCTGGAATGTGGAATATGGAATTGAATGCGACCGACATGCCAGCAGGTGGAGAGGATGTTTATGTTACGGTCCGCGCTGAATCAACGCTATCCATGTTGCTGTCTACTGATAAAGACCAGTACAACCAGGGTGAAATTGTAAAAATCATTACTAGTCTTTCTGATGCAGGAACTCAAATCACAGGAGCTGATGTCAATGTCAATATTACTCTCCCAGATTCGAGTATTAAACAGATTACACTGTATGATAATGGTGGCAACGGAGATGGTGAAGCAAAGGATGGAGTATATGCAAATTATTTCGTGGATACTTCTTTAATGGGAGATTATAAAGTTGATGCTACATCTACAGGAAGTTTACCTGATGGATCTCAGTTCACCAGAATTAATGATACTTCCTTTGAAATAATCTCGGGAACAAGTTCGATCTCGCTTTCACCAGAACACCTGCCCCTAGATGGAAAGGCTGGGGGACTGATTACCGAGAACGTTACTGTCAGTACATCTCAAACCTCAACATTGGTTACAATAACACCGACTTTACTCCAATCAGAGAATGGTGATGTTATTGATACAAGTAATATCAAAGTAGATCCAACAACAGTCAATGTTTCGGCAGGGGTGCCTGAAAACATTCTAATTACAATAGATGTACCTGAAAGTGCAGTTTCTGGAAATTACACTGGCAAAATCGTTGCAACTGGTGTTGGAGGGGGTGATTCTTGCACTGTGAATCTACATGTAACAAAAGGTGTTGTAACAGATAATGTCGTAGCTCCTGTGATCAATTCAGTTGATTTGTATCCAGCAAACCCCACCCCCGGCTCTGTGATCGCTGTTACAGTCAATGCCACAGACGATGTTGGAGTTAACAGTGTAAAAGCAAATGATATTTCACTCCTTAATCAGGGTGGAAATCTCTGGACTGGTGACATTACAGCACTTGAAGGCACTCATTCAGTGAATGTATCTGCTGTGGACGAAGCAGGCAACATTGCATGGGATAATTCTATTTCATATACTGCTCTGAAACCCGGTAATTTACCTCCTTCCTCAATAAACCTCCAATCCACTAAAGGTACTACCTGGATCAACTGGACCTGGACCAACCCAACAGACCCTGACTTCTTCTACTATGAAATCTACCTTGACGGCGTCTTCCAGACCAACACCTCCGCAGAATACTTCAACTCTACCGGCCTCGAACCCGAAACAAGTTACACCATCGGCATGCGCACTGTGGATATTAACGGAAATATAAGTCAGATATGGGCTAATGAGACTGTGATAACAAAGAAGGAGTTCGTGCTTGGTATCGAATTTCCTGTAGCAAACTTCAATACCAACGTTAGTGGAGGTCATACTCCTCTTTCAGTTCAGTTTAATGACAGGTCTGAAAATGCATTTTCTCTTAACTGGAGTTTTGGAGACGGAACATCTTCAACAGAGAAGAACCCGATTCATACTTACTCGACAGCAGGAGTCTATACAGTTAAACTGACCGTAAGTAATGAAAACGGTATAGATTCAAAGTTAGCCACAATAAATGTTTTAGAAACAGAAGGTAAGAAAATCTGTGATAAAACTAACAAAGTTTGTAAATCAGTCTGCGAAGAAAACGACCCCGTTTGTGAACTGGTCTGTGAAGAAACCAAACCAACCTGTAAGGAAACTAAGCCAGCCTGTAAGGAACGTAAGCCAATCTGTAAGGAAACCAAGCCAATCTGTAAGGAAATCAAGCCAATCTGTAAGGAAATCAAGCCAATCTGTAAGGAAATCAAGCCAATCTGTAAGGAAAGTAAACCAACTTGCAAGGAAACCAAGCCAACATGTAAGGAAACTAATCCAGTCTGCAAAGAAGTTAAATTAGTATGTAAAGAAACTAAACCAACTTGCAAGGAAACTAAAGAAATGAATAAAGAAGCTGAAAAAGTAAGTGAAGAAGCTGAAGAAGTAAGTGGAGGCACTAAACAAGTAAGTGAAGAAGCTGAAGAAGTAAGTGAAGAAGCTGAAGAAGTAAGTGAAGGCACTAAACAAGTAAGTGAAGAAGCTGAAGAAGTAAGTGAAGACGCTGAAGAAGTAAGTGAAGACGCTGAAGAAGTAAGTGAAGGCACTAAACAAGTAAGTGAAGACGCTGAAGAAGTAAGTGAAGGCACTAAACAAGTAAGTGAAGAAGCTGAAGAAGCAAGTGAAGACACTAAACAAGTAAGTGAAGAAGCTAAAGAAGCAAGTGAAGACACTAAACAAGTAAGTGAAGAAGCTGAAGAAGTAAGTGAAGACGCTGAAGAAGTAAGTGAAGACGCTGAAGAAGTAAGTGAAGACGCTGAAGAAGTAAGTGAAGAAGCAAGTGAAGAAGCAAGTGAAGAAACTAATGAAGTAAACCAGAATATTGAAAAAGTCTGAAAGTTACTAAGCAATTTACGATGTTGAAATCTCACAAACTCGTAATGTAAAACAATCCATTCAGACTTTCATTAAAAATAATGTAACTATTCAGGTAGCCTTGTGAAGGCTACCAATTTTTCTTCTTTCCGAGGAAAAATTGGGTATAAAATGATTTCTTTTTTCGATTGTGAAACGTGAAGATATTCTTGCTTAGTGTGCTTCAAACCATGAAATTATTGCTTACATTGTGAATTTTTAATCTCAAATTAAAGAACTCAATGAAAGATTGATAGCCTTAGGGCGTGTTTTAAAATTAAATTTGATAATACAATTGGGATAGGACTTACACATTTGAACTGAAAACCGGTAGTATTAAACTGTTATATCTCTAAAGTGTATATTTTAACCATGATGTCTAATGTATCTGAATTTATACCTCGAGTGAATAAGTCCTATGTAATAAATTTACGGTTTTGAACTTTATATCAACAATGCCCACTATCCAAATACAGAAATGGTTTGAATTTTAAGACAGCTTCTTAGTAAAATGAAGTAATTAGTTACTAAAATTTATTGATACTGGAAATTGTACTTAAGTCCAACCGGATATCTGAGCAATTTGTTTCCATCTCTGTCGGAATATTTCATGATTGGTAGCCATTTTTTTGTGTAAAAACAAAGTAACAGTTGATATATATAGTAATGAACTTGATAATATCATAAGAAATAATAGTCATTATGCACGGAAAGTGTCGGTTCAAAATTTATCTTATCCTGAACCGGCAGGGCTGTGTAAAGTATCTGGGAGGGGGTTAGTTCTGAAAATCATACTTATCGGAGATTGTTTTACCAGGCTAATGAGTGCAATGCTTGTTATCTCTTTGATCCTGGTTTCTGCAGGCGTTGCGGGTGCAGAGATTATTTATGTTGAGCCCGGAGCTTCAATTCAGGCTGCGGTAAATAACTCTACAACCGGGGATTTTGTGATTGTGAAAGCCGGGGACTATGAGGAAAATATCGTTGTCAATGTTTCGGGGGTAACAGTCACTTCGGAACCTGAGAACCCTGGTGGCGTTTTTATCAGAGCGAGGGACGAGAACTCCAGCGTATTTCAGGTTAAAGCTGATAATGTAACTATCAGTGGCTTCAACATAACCGGTTCAGGAGAGGTTTTCAGTGTTTTTGAGGCTGTCAGCTTCAGAAATTCTTTTATCTCCGGAAGTTCAGGCAACTCGGATATGAGTGATGTGCCGGAAGTGGGAAAGGCTTACAGGCCCGGTTCAGGAGAGATCTTTGTCTCGAGATCGAATGGGTTTGAATGTCCTCAGGCAGGAATCTGCCTTGATCAGGTTGAGAACTGCACAATCGAAAGGAACTATATTTTTGAAAATCAGTATGGAGTTTACCTTCAGGGGGCAATGAACAATACCCTCTCGAACAATACTTATTTCCGAAACGGCATCTGGATTGATGAAGGGTGCAGCAAGAATATGGCAATAAACAATTCCATTGAAGAGGGAAATGTTATTCTTGGCGCACACTGCTGGGATAACACAATATCCCGGAACCGGCTTTCGAACGGAGGAGGGATAGGGGTTGCGTGCTGCGGGGGAGGAAACCTCGTTTCGAACAATGAGATCTTTAATTGCAGTACAGGGATTGATTTATATGACACTCAGGCACGGACTGTTCTTCGTGACAACCTGATTACGGACTGCGATTATGGGATTTACCTGATTTTAGTCTATGGTTCCACGGTATATAACAACACAATTTCGAACAGCAGCAGAGGCATTTTTTTGAGAGAAAACAGCCAGAATAATGAACTGTTCAACAACACGATAACTTCCAGTAATGAATCCGGAATCTATTTGCTGGACTACAGTACTGACAACCGCATCTATAATAATTACTTTAACAACTCTATAAATGTAAAGGCTGAAAACAGTGAAGGAAACAGCTGGAACACTACAAAAACATCTGGAACAAATATCGTGAAGGGGCCATACCTGGGCGGCAATTTCTGGGCTGACCTGAACGGTACCGGTTTTTCTCAGACCGCTGAAGATTCGAATTCTGACGGGATCTGCGACCTGCCTTACAACGTCAACGGAATCGACTTTGACTATATCCCGCTTGCAGAACCTCCTTCTTTACCTCTCTTTTTATGGTTTAATTCTACAGGAGAAATTACAAATAATACTGATAGCTGTTGATGTCGTGCTTTAAACTCTTGCCTTCTTTTAAACTCTCTAAACTATGATTCTCTGCCGCCTATCTTTAAAAAACGTGCTTCTCTAACTTCCTATCTCTCGTAGTTTTCCAGTTGCCATTAGATAATTATATCTGCCCGTATGCTTAGCTTCTTTTATAGGGTACTGCAAAAATCCTCGCGCCTGATTACGGATAATAGTAACTCTTGATATTTTGAAATATGGATCTATTTATTATTATCACGTTGTCTAAAGTATTACATTTACATGGATAAGTATTACATTTGCATAGATAAGTATTACATTTGCATAGATAAGTATTACATTTGCATAGATAAGTATTACATTTACATAGATAAGTATTACATTCATCCCGATAAAAATACCCGGTTCAGAAAAGGGTTTTCACAGTTCCCATTTGTATTAGTTCACCGAACCTGTTTAAATTCCCCATATTCAATTCGGTCAGTATCTTACGTAGATAAAACAGCATTAAAACAATTTAAAACAGGTAAAAATCTGGCTGCTCTCAAAACAGAACTAAATGGAGCTTTGAAACAGGTTCACAAAAACATGAATGGTTCATGGGAGTGGGAATTAATGAGAGCAAACAGAATTATTATTTTAGTAGCTATTGCGCTTATCACGATTGAAGTTTACAGCTCCGCGTCCGCAAAGGAAATTACTGTAGATGACGATTCTGGAGCGGATTTCAGATCAATTCAAGAAGCAGTAACCAATTCGTCTTCTGGAGATACGGTTATAGTTAGATCTGGAACCTACAGGGAAAACATTATTGTAAACGTGACCCGGCTTAAGGTCAGGTCGGAGTCAGGAAATCCTGATGTGCTGGTGGAACCTCTGGATGAAAACGAAAGCGTATTTCATATAAAAGCCGACAATGTGACTCTCAGTGGCTTTAACATAACAGGAGCTGGAGAGCCTTTCAACTATCCCTGGGGAATTATTGCCCGAAATTTTGCAGACCCTGTGAATTTACGCGGGGAATCTTCTCCGGAATACGCTCGCACTTCTGCAGCAGAGGAGATTTTTAAGACCATGGGATACGGAAACTACCGGCCTCTATGCGGAATCTACCTTGAAAACGCCAGCAATTGCGTCATTACCGAAAACGCACTTTTTGAAAACTATAGAGGAATTTACCTTGATAATGCCAGTTATAATACTATCTCGAAAAACCTGCTTTTTAATGATGGGATCTCTCTGAGCGAAGGAAGCGGGATAAATAATCTGACAGGGAACCTCATTGAAAAAGGTTACATTTTAATGGGCCCATGGGCATCGAATAATTTAATAGCCGAAAATGAAATCTCAAACGGCGGAGGGGTAAGTTTCGCCTGTTGCGGAGGAGGCGATGTAGTATCCGGAAACACGATTTCGAATTGCTCCAATGGGATCGATGTATACGATCGGGGCATAAATATTCGGAATAATACGATTACGGACTGTTTTCACGGGGTAGATATTTCTCAGGCGAGTGGAACCAGAATTCATAATAATATGATCTTGAATTGCAGCATCGGAATTAATCAAGGAGATGCCTGTTATGGTATTGAAATACTCAACAATACAATAACTTCCAGTGCAGAATGCGGGGTTTCCATTCCAGATCTGGAAGGTGATGAGTGGATCTATAATAATTATTTTAACAACACTATAAACGTAAAGCTTGGAATTAGCAAAGGAAATACCTGGAACAATTCCCTTACTCCGGGTACTAACATTGTCGGGGGCCCGTATCTTGGAGGAAATTTCTGGGCAAACCCGAATGGTAAGGGTTTCTCTCAGACCTCAAGGGATTTTGACCTTGACGGGATTTGCGATACCACTTATGAAATAGGAGGCCCTGAAAATATCGATTATCTGCCTCTTTCAACGCCTCCCGAATCGGTGCCCATAACTGTTGGAGATGATGAGCAGGATGCCGATTATGATTCAATCCAGAAGGCTGTTTCGGCTGCGGAGCAGGGATCAACCATTCTCGTTTATCCGGGGACTTATGTAGAAAACGTGGCTGTGGATGTGCAGGGCCTGAAAATCTACTCCCGGTCCATCAACCCTGAAGAGGTTACAGTTCAGGCTCTTGATCCTGATGACAATATCTTCCATGTGAATGCAAACAATGTCACAATCTGCGGGTTTACGGTAAAAGGCACAGGCATGAAATCCGGAGGGAAAGCGGGAATCTACTTAGACTCCGTTTACGGGTGCAGGTTATGCAACAACAGTGTGACCGGAAATGCCCTCGGTATCGTCCTTCAGTCTTCAAGCAATAATATCCTCACCAAAAACAGTGCAGGGATCAACGGGAATTCCGGAATATACCTAAACTTTTCAGATAACAACCTTTTGATTAATAATACTGCATACAATGCGAACTCTTCTTCAGGACCTGCTATTTATCTGTCGAATTCGGGCTCAAATATCCTCCGCGATAATGAGATTCTGGCCAGTTTCTGTGGAATCTTAATGGAGGCTTCGGAGAATAATACAATCATCCGTAACAGCCTCAGGGAAAATACGGACTGCGGAATTCTGCTTTCTGATTCCAATAGCAACAGGCTGTATGACAATTATTTCAACAATTCAATAGATGTAAAGCTGGAAAAGAGCGGAAACAATACCTGGAACACGGAAAGGACCCGGGGAACGAATTTTATGGGGGGTCCATATCTTGGCGGCAATTTCTGGGCAAAACCTGATGGTGGCGGCTTTTCGGAAACTGCTGAAGATTCCAATATTGATGGAATTAGCGATTCTGCTTACAATATCGAAAATACAGGCATAATTGATGCCCTTCCTCTTGCAAGAGCTCCCGGACCTGTATTGCTTATAATGAACAGTTCTCCTTTTGCAGATTTTCTCACGATTCAGGATGCTGTGGACTCCGCAGTTCCGGGAAGTACTGTTCTTGTCTATCCCGGTACTTATGAAGAAAATGTCCTTCTGGATGTGGACAACATAAGCCTTGTTTCGGAATCGGCGGATCCCTGGAGCACAATTATCAGGGCTTCCAATACAACCGAGCCCGTGATTAAAGTGACTTCAAAAGGCGTTATGATTTCGGGATTTTACATATCCGGACCATATTCTATATGGAAAGAAGCAGCCGGGATCTACCTGTACAACACTTCCGAAAACACCATTAAGAGCAATATTGTCTCCGAATACCTTTATGGGGTGTATCTGGTTTCTTCCGACCGGAACAACATTACAAACAACAATGTCGAAAACAACCAGAGGGGATTATACCTTAAAAATTCGGAAACTAATTTACTGAACAACAATACGGTTTTAACCAATATTGAAGGTATTGTTTTGGATAGTTCAGGCAATAATTCCCTTAAAAATAATACCGTATACCAGAACGAATATCAGGGAATCTACATTTATTCCGGAGACTATGGTTTTGCAGATTCAAATCTGATCAGAGATAACCTTATTTCCGAAAACGATTATGGGATTTACACATCTTTCTCTGAGAACAATACAGTGAGGAACAACACCATAAATCTCAATGACATGGGAATTCTCCTCTCTTATTCGAGTGATAATCTATTCAGGGACAATCTGATAGAATCAAACAGGAATTTCGGGCTTTACCTGGCTGCGGGCAGTAACAATACTTTCTATAACAACCTTTTCAACAACACCCTGAACCTGGAACCCGCCTATGGAAATAAGAATATTAGCTGGAACACTACAAAAACTTCAGGAAAGAACATCGCAGGTGGACCCAGCATAGGGGGCAATTTATGGGCAAAACCCGATGGTACGGGGTTCAGCCAGAACTGTACGGACCTGGACGAGGACGGGATCTGTGATCTTCCCTATGAAGTTAATGAGAGCGAATTTGACTATCTCCCTCTGTCCCTCCCGAATTGAGATTCGGGATCGCAGGAAATCGGAGATTTCCTGGGAGTTGCGATGTAATCGCAACAGTACGCAGTCCTTTTCGCTGCGCTCAAGAGGACTTATTTATGGACAAGTAACTGTTATTTTTAGATTCGCTCAAGAGGACTTATTTATGGGCTTTAGCAGTGAGCTTCTCTAAGAAGGACTCCGCGCAATCTTATTCGCCATACTGGGTCAAAAGATTTACAGAAGCTCTGGTTCCTGTTACACTCGACGCAGGAGAGCGGTCTTCCAGACAAAAAAGAAGAATAAATAGAAAAAAGCCAGAAAGTAAAAACAGCTGAGGACACCTCTAAAAAACAAGTAGATAGAAAGAATCGGGGAAACCGATAACTTTCTGTTTCTGTTTCTTTTTGCTTTTTTCTGTTTCTTTTTGCTTTTTTCTGTTTCTTTTGTTTCTTTCTTGGTCAACAATTCGCCCAAATGACCTTATTTCTTCACCTTTCTCTCAGGGATTCCTTTTTCTCAGGGCTATGCTCAGGCAGAGCCCCAGCCCTCCGTAAAGGATTATGAACCCGAAAGCGGCCATCAGAATGCTGCCTGTCGAGAGCATCATTTTACTCTACCTCCTTATTGATAAAAGGCGCAAGGAAAGAGATGAGAATTCCAAGGGCAATTACTCCGGCTCCGACCATCAGGGCTGCAGGATCATAACCTTCATAAGGTGCAGCCAGGTTTGACCGGGTATCTATGTAGACGAGGTACATCAGGACAACCGGAATCACCACTTTTATGCAGGCATTCCACCAGGCTCCGGCCATGAAATCCGAATAAGTATTGACCCATTCTCTTATCTTATCTGCACCATAGATCCAGCCGATTGCAACGGTTTCGAGGATGCCCACTATAATCAGCCCGTAGGTATTGATGAAGTGGTCTATGATATCAAGCCAGTAAATCCCTGCCCTGGTCGCATAGATCAGGCTGAAAAGCAGCCCAAAGCCGATAGTGATATCAACTGCCCTGCTCCTTTTCATGTCAAACTTGTCCATTATTGAGGAGGCAAAAGCTTCCACAAGGGAGATGAGGGAGGAAAGGGCAGCAATTACGATGCACAGGAAAAAAGCAACTGCAGTAAGAGTTTTTAATCCCGGGAGCATATTAAGGGCTTCTGGCAGCACCACAAAGGCAAGGCCTATGCTCTGGGCTACGACTTCTTCAATTCCGAGCCCTTTTGCATAAGCCATGTGTCCGAGAGTCCCGAAAACCACAAAACCCATGGTGAAACTGAAGGCTCCGTCTGCCAGGCTGACAATGAAAGCGTTGTTTACGATATCGTTCTTTTTTGGAAGGTAACTTGAATAAGTAATCATTATTGCCATTCCAAGACTCAGGCTGTAAAAGGCCTGTCCGTAGGCTGCCTGCCAGACATTTATGTCTGTGAGTTTGCTGAAATCCGGCTTCAGGTACCATTCAATTCCATTGATTGCGCCTTCAAGGGTTATTGCTCTAAGCACTAGTGTCTTAGAAACTTAATTATGGTGCATAATATTTAGACATTTTCTCATCAGCAACTTTTCTCGTAAACTTCCAGTTGATCTTATTTTCATGTTC